>JACUUU010000161.1 GCA_014859065.1 Anaerolineales bacterium | reverse complement strand
GGTAAATTGTGTACACTAAGAACACCTTAGCAGATAATCTAATCAAAAACAAGAGCCGTTAAATCGGCACATTTCTCACCCAAGTAAACACAATAGGTATTTAGTTTACAATCGAGCCGAAGTCACCAGTTTTTCTTCATTCCATTTGGGTAATGACAGATCACTCAACGAGAACATTAGAGGCGGGGCGTTTTCAACCCGTACGCCGCTTTGATCATTCCCGATCTCATAAAATCGCGCTGCTTATACGCGGGGCGCAGCCCCGTCTCTTGCATGCAGGGTTGGGCGGCAGCCTGATCCCAGTTTCTGGTAAGTGACTCTCAGTCCGACTGCTTAAAATCAGCCAATCCTTTCAAAAAGGCCGCCACGTTTCGTCCCAAATCTGGTATACAATAGCCGCCCTCTTGGACAACCAGCGTGGGTATGTTTAGCGTTCGAATACGTCGGCCGACTTTATTGAAGCCTGCCGTCGTGAGCTGAAAAGTGCCAATCGGATCACCTATGTATGTGTCAAACCCAGCTGAGACAATGAGCCACTGAGGATTAAATGCAGTCAAGCGCACCAGAAGGGTTTTGAGCGCAGACAAATACCGGCCTTGGCCAGTTCCAGGTGACAGTGGCACGTTCCAATTTGTGCCCTCACCCGCCCCTATGCCAACCTCATCTGCGTAACCGGCAAAGAAAGGGTAGTCTGTACCAGGGTCAATGTGAAGAGAGCCATACCATGCACCTGACTCTGCGTAAAAGATGGCCTGGGTGCCATTTCCGTGATGGTAGTCTATGTCCAGGATGGCAACTCGTTCGCCGTTTTCACGCAATACTTGTGCAGCAATAGCCGCGTTATTCAGATAGCAGTAGCCGCCGAAAAAGTCAGGGCCAGCGTGATGCCCCGGTGGACGGCATAAAGCGTATACACATGATTCTCCAGATTGCATATGCCTCGCCCCGGCAATTGCACAGTGGGCCGAAGCCAGCGTTGCCTTCCAGGTGTCCTCGTTGATTGGAACCCCCATGTTCGTACAATAGAACCCCTTTTGTCCTTCGAAGCAACCTGGATGCCGACGTTGCCCTGGAGGCGGAAAGAAGGTTGGGAACACGGGCGTTGAGACTCCGGCTTCTGCATTCTGTCGTTCGTATGCGGTCATCAGGTACTCGATCATACCCGTGTCGTGAACGGCGCGGATCGGCTCAAGTCCGGCGTCATCAGGAGCGATGACTGGCCCCAACTCCTGTTTGTTGAGGGCAGCCAGGATGCTGTCAACACGCTCCGGCACGTCAAACGATGCGGAACGCTCGCCTTGCTTGACGACGTAAGCGGGCTGATGGGTGCGCTGCACAGGCGAGTAGATAGTCAACACGAGGAAGACCCTCGTGCCATCAGGTGTGATCGGGACAGGTACATCTTTTCCACGTAGGGCGACGTCATCGCCCGGAGCAGCGCGCTGTACCCGACGTCGAATTGCACTTTTGCCCCGACCTCCAAGCCCAGGCCACTGACATCCAGAATCAAATGATCGCTGCTTGCTCCCAGGACATCCGCCTTTATCCTGGGTTTGATCGCCGAACCGTCAATGTCCTGCCTCCCGAGGGCGAGGATCGCCCTTTCCATATTTCCTTTGTCCTTGAATACAGGAACGCGACCGAAGGCATCCTGGGCAATTTCGCCATAAGGCCGCGATGGCTTTTTCTTGAGTTCGATCACCTCGGCGACCAGCGTGAAGGCGTCCGTATACAGGTCGGGTATCCGCTCTCGGGTTAACGTGTCACAACCCAACAGGATCGCCTCGCCGATGCGCAAGTGGTTGATGAGGCCGATGTCCGGCGTCGAAACGAACCACTGGTAGTTTGCCGAGTTCCCCCCGGAGACGATCTCAAAGGTAATGCCATACCGCTGTTGAAGGTTTTCAGCTATAGCGGACAACTCTTGCATATTCGCCTCAGTTGGTCTGGCACCCCCAAAACAGGCCAGGTTCGTTCCTAACCCGATCAGTTTGATGCCTTGCAGACCCATCACTTCCGCCACCATTGGTTCCACATTGGAGGGCAGTATGCCTTCTCGCAGGTCGCCCAGTTCGATCATCAAAATGATTTTATGGATCTTGTCGTGTTGGGAGGCGTGCCTGGCAAGAAGTCGGATAACGGACATTTCGGTATTGAGGCTCACGTCGGCAAACTCGACCACTCGCTCGACCTCGCTGGGCATAGGGGAGCGTATGAGGATGAATTGCGCGCCTAACCCAGCCTCTCGCATCTTTTGAATATTGGCAACGCGTGAATCACCAAAGGAGCGAATACCGCTGTTGAGCAAAGCGCTCGCAATCCTGGGGGAGCCACAGACCCCTTTTGTGACGGCGGTGACGCAGATCCCCTTGGAGCCGTATAGCGCCGTCAGCTTACGGGCGTTATGTGCCAGTTTGTCGAGTTCTATCTCTATCCGAGGTGCTGGCATCTCAATAACTGGCTTTCAAGTTGAGTCTCCTGATAGCGATCTGAATGATCTCATCCAGCAGAGCTTTGCTGTCCTTTCCCTCCGCGCAAGCCATGAAGCCAATATAGCTATGAGGTTTCTCCTTAGGTGTGCACATCAATCCCGCGAAAGTGTTTCCCTCCAACAAGATCGGCCCTTCCTCGGTCAATATCGTATCAATTCGGCCAAAGTCCTTAAAACCCAACACGTGGTAGGCCCGGAGTGCCAATTGCTGCATCATTTGGGTCTCCTCAACGGTCAACGGAGCAGGACAAAGGAAGGAATCGTTATCTAACTCCTTTTTCTTATAGGTTAGTGTGTTATCCCCTTCACGATACACGATCTCTAATGGGGGAAGGACCCTGGCATCCTCATTTCCTAGAACACCTAGGGTGATTTCTCTCCCTCGCAGGAACTTCTCTATGAGGACTGGTTGATTGATAGTCTCAAGCCTTTCCACAACTCCGCTAACCAGTTGGTCGTAGCTGTGAACGACGGACGCGTCGTTGATCCCTGCGCTACCTCGGCCAGCTATCGGCTTGATAAAAAGTGGATACTCGAACGATGGGTCGCTCCGAAACACCTCACAGTCCTTCTCTGATCTGGCCACACAGAAAGGCGATGTCGGCAGGCCCACCTGCTGCCAGAGCCTTTTCGCCAACGATTTTTCGGTGGCGATGGCTATAGTGAACGTATCGGATCCCACGAAGGGTATCGCTAGTTCTTCAAGGACCGCGGCTTCTACCAGACTGGAAACGTTGAAGACAAGGTCAACTTGTGAAGCCAGTAGATTGTTGATGAAATCGGGACCCCAATGAATCTTGTGGATGCAATAACCAGCTTCGGTCAGCGCTCGTTCGTGATGTTCCACTTCGGCATTTGTCTCGTCGACGACGTTGTCGGTGCCGATGAGCTTTTCTTGAATTGCGAAGTTCCCCCGTTTCTTGTTCAGTAGGCCGATTCTCAGTCTTGCCATCGTAATTCGCGTTCCTTGTATTCTTTCTTGTTCTTGTCGCCCCGTTACTGCCGCGCCGCAGGCGTCGGCAGTAACTTGTGCGTATAACGCAACTTTGCGGTATATTTACTTATACACAACACCCTAATTCTATCCGATATTTGCCAGGATGATATCCAGTATCTCATCATGGCGAGACTGCTCCAACTCCGGAGTCTTGAGTTCTTCGACCAATTGTCGGAGTGTACGTTGTTGAGTCAGTCCCAGCCCACTCATAGATAATTCCTCAGAACTAGGATCCAGGATTGTAATGCCTTTGCAATAATCCTGGCGGAGTAAGGGGTCTGATACCTCAGCGTAAATCATGGTTGTATCAAGGTATTCGTGTCCTAAATATCGTTGAAGAGAAGACACCGGCATACCAGCCGCCAACATCTGGCTGGCAAAGGTGTGCCGGAGGCGTTGGGCCGTCACGGGTACTCCACATTGGCGGGAATAATGTACCAGGCGTCTTTGTAAGCTGCGTGGGTGAAGTGCTCCATGCTGGGTAGAGAACAGATACACGGCGTCCAGGTTAGGACGGATGGCAAGGTGCTGTTGCACAGCCAGCGCAACGGTGTCACTCATATAGGCTATCCGATCCTTGCGTTCCTTGCTGTTGTGAATGAACAGCCTGCGTGCGTCCATATCAATGTCGTTCAACCGCAGAGAGCAAACTTCGCTGACCCGCAGCCCGCAGTGCCACAGTAAATAGAAACAGGCCAGATCTCTGACGGCTAACAACCATTGGGAGTCGGATTTGGCTTCGGTAATGGCCTTTTGAATTCCGCGTTCCAATTTGCGAATCTGTTCTGTAGCTAAGGGGCGGGGTAAACGTTGTGGCGTATCCAACATTTTGAGCTTCAGGATCGGCATTGGCACATCATAACCTTCCTCAACGAGAAATTGGCATAGAGCCCGGAAATAAATCAGATCCCAATTGATGGTACCGGGTGCTATCCCCTCACGTAACCTGGCATCAATGTAATCTTCGAGCCAATGTGGGGCGAGCTGTTGCCACTCGCTCCACTCATAGTGCTGGATGAAAAAGGTTGTGATATGGTTCAATCGACCGAAAAGCTGTCTGGTAGAGCGTTGGACAGTCTTCGCAGGTCAATTGCGCTGTTTCAAGCGCAGGAAGCGGTACAACGGCGTGCGTAACCATTCAGGTACTTCGTTCAAGCTCTCTGGCATGGCCAAAATATCTGTGCTCGGCTTCTGTTGGCTTTGATGATCATCCGATATCGACCAGGCTGTGGATGCATGCTCAGGAGATTCGACCAGCGCAACTGACAAGGGAGTAACGGGGGTCTCATCCATGGGATACCTCTGACTGGGTTGCGCAAATTTCAATGACCTTTTGGATGCCAGCGTGATAATCCCGTTCTACTTGCTTGTCAGCCACATTCACATATAACTGAGTGGTTCGTATACTGGAATGCCCTAACATTTTTTGAACTGAAGTTACCGGTACCTCAGCAGCAATCATGCGACAGGCGAAGGTATGTCTCAATTGGTGGCAAGTAATCCAAATTACCGCCTGGCGGCAGTACTTAGCCAACTGCAATTGAATACCGGTGATCGTGATCGGCTTTCCTCCCCGGTTTAGGAACACCTTTTCTTCAGTTTTGGCAGGACGTTCTGACAGATATTCGTTTAGCAGCAGGGTTGCGGTAGCTGACATATATGCGATCCGCTCCCGTTGGCCTTTGCCTAAGACGCGTAGATGCGGTGGGCGGTTCTCAGATAAGTACACATCGGCGAGGCGTAGATTGACCACTTCTCCTACCCTCATTCCGGTATGTAGCATCAAGGTGAAGATCGTGCGGTCTCTCAGGTGATCGCCAATCGCTGTGAAAAGCTTCTCGATTTCATTCTGGCGAATGTCTCTCGGCAGGTGGTGACCCTGGTCGATATAATGTCGCTGGGTGACAACCGGATTAGTGATCCCCTCTACACAAATATATGCCAGGTAGTCATAGAACATGCGCAGGGCAATCAGTCGCCGTCGGATGGTAGCCTGTGCACGTCCGAGATCCTGTTGCCATCCAATGAACTCATCCACATTGTGCACTGTGATGTCCTCAGGTGATTGCCCATCTGCCCATTTGAAAAAGATGCGTATGTCACTGGCATAATGAACAACGTACTGGAGCCGGGCTTTCGTCGCCGCCAGTACATCTCGAAACCATCAATCTGTTGTTTGGGAAACATTTGTCACCTCCGTGAGCCGTTGCTTGAGTGTAATGCAACTATTCACTTCGGTGACCCCCCGAATTTTGGGCTATCTACTTAATGTAAGAAGCGTTGTGCGACTAATACCTGAGTTTATCATCCACCCCATTATTTAGCATTTTTGAGCGTAAAATTAGGATTTTCGGGACACTAGCCGGTGTTTTTAGCTAAGCTATAATTGAATGTATGGCGTTCATCCGCAGGGTAAAAACGACTAGTGGAGCAACTGCAGTTCAGATTGCATACAAGCAAAAAGGCCGGGTCGTCAAGATCATCCACATAGGCAGTGCCCATACCGAAGGAGAGCTAAATATCCTACTTGCGTTAGCGCGCAAGCGTTTACAGGATAATCAGCTAGAATTATTTCCAGAACCGCAATCCTCCCTACGGGTGAGGATCAAGCGGTCCTTTTCAGCTCTGCTATGGAATACTCTGAGAGAACAATATGACCAGCTGGGATTTACCAGGCTGGAAGATGAGGTTTTCGAAGTCCTTGTATCGCCCGGATTGTGGAACCCACATCAAAACAGGACAGCCTGCGAGTATTGGCAGACCTAGGAGTTGGCCATCTAGATCAGAACAAGCTATACCGCTGTTTGGCTAAAGCAGCAAACCTGGATTACCGGAAGACCATCAGTCAGGCTTGTTTTGATCATGTGCAAGGACGTGGTCTCACCCTGTTACTATACGACGTCACTACACTGTATTTTGAGGTTCAGAAAGAGGATGACTACCGGAAATCAGGATTAAGTAAGGAACGCCGGTTGGAGCCCCAGATCATACTAGGTCTGTTGGTGGATCAAAATGGCTTTCCCTTGGGTTTACATAGCTTTGAGGGCAATAAAGCCGAAACCAAGACCATCCTACCCGTCATAGAGGCTTTCCAGGCCCAACATAAGCTCTCTAAAGTTACCATAGTGGCTGATGCAGCCATGCTCAGCGCATCCAACCTGGAAGCCCTCACAGATGCTGGTTACACCTACATCGTCGGGTCACGATTACACAAGGTACCTTATGATATCGCCAAGTACCAGAGGGATGGTGAACTGAGCGACCAGCAGATCTTTACAATACAACAGGATGGTTACCGGGTGATCTACCAGTACCGGGCCAAACGAGCGGCCCTGGACCTCCGCAACATCGAAAAGCAGGTGTCCAAGGCGAAGAAAGCACTCAAAGGTCAGATACCGGCCAGCAGAATGAAATTCTTGAGTGTGACAGCCAAGAGTAAACAACTCAATCAGAAGCTAATCGATAAAGCGAAAGCCCTCGCGGGCATCAAAGGGTACGTCACGAACTTGGACATCCCAGATGAAGAGGTGATCGCAAACTACCACCAGCTGTTTCAGATCGAAGCCACTTTCCGCATGGCCAAATCAGATCTAAGAGCCAGGCCCATCTATCACCGAAAGCGAGATGCAATCGAAGCACACCTGACGATTGTATTGGCGGCTTTGGCAATCAGCAGGAGTATTGAGCGTCAAACTGGGATCAGCATCAAACAGTTCGTGAAATTACTTCGCCCCAATCCGTTCAGGCATTGTGACCATCAACGGAAGAGAGATGCTGGCTGAACCGGAGGTTCCAGATACAGTAAAAAGTCTGTTAAAAAGCCTTGCTTCGGGACACTAGTTTGATAAACTCAGGAGGGCTATCTACTTAATGTAAGAAGCGTTGTGCGACTAATAAGCACCATATCTAAATTCGTCAAACCACAGACATCCCACCCATGCCCCTTTTCTTTTTCTGCGCGCGCCCCTTCAATGATGGGGGAGATGCGGGTAGTTTGACGAAGGTGGAGTTGAGTATTGTTATTTAAGGCTGTTGGAATATCCGACTGGTTTGACGAATTAAACCCGAAATGCTAAGGTTAATGTATGGGGGAAATGACGCTCAGGGAAGCCCTGAAAGAATACAAAAGCGTTTATATGCCTTACAGAAACTTTGCAGAACGGACTAGGGTGGAGTATTCGAATGACTTGGACGACCTGATCGGATACATGGAGAGGTCCGGGGTTTACAGGGTGGGGGGTTTAAAACTGCCTCAAATAGAGAGATACCTTGCCGAGCTTGAGCGCCGGGAATTTGCCGGAGCAACCAGGAAACGGAAGACAGTGACCATCAGATCGTTTTTAAAGTTTCTTTATCAAGACGGGTAT
>JACUUU010000160.1 GCA_014859065.1 Anaerolineales bacterium | reverse complement strand
TATGCCAAATGCACCACCTGTCGGGTGGAATTCCTGGAAGGGGAACCACAAACCATGACAGCTGCAGAGAAAACAAAATTGGAAGATCAGGGCAACCTGGGTAAATTCCGCCTTTCCTGCCAGTGCACGGTGGATCAAGATATGCACGTCAAAGTGCTCATGCCATTCTCGGCAAGTGGATTGGACGACCCGGGCCCACGACCTGAGAAACATGTCACCCCTTGAAACTAATAGGAGCGAAATCTAATCGTCCTCCTTACCAGAATGACAGTGTAGATTGGGTTGCAGGTTGCAATAAATTGCTGTGACCATTCGCTCTCCTCGTCTAGTGTCCTATCCAACACAACCATATCAGAAGCAGCAATAGGCTTTGCGGGGTAAATACATAGCTTTCAACCGACCCATCAAAGTAAGATGGGTCGGTTCCATCTATATGTTCAAATTAAATAATGCTCCAGTCAGGGTCGCAGTTGGCTTTATTAACTACCCAATTCGCCTGTTTTGAGCTAATGCGGCATATTGGCAGCGATTTCTCCCCAATCCACCTGCTTTCCGGTCAGATCAACGATGTTATTGTAAGATTTTCCGGTGTTCAAGATCGTCACTGGCACACCTGTCTCTGCCTTCACTTTCTCGATCAGCTGCCAGATCTTCTCCGTTATCCCTTCGATATCGGTAACACTCTTTACCCTTGGGTCGAAATGTTCGCAGAAAGTCAGAGCAATCTGGGTTGCTCCATTGATCTCTGCCGCGTAGGCTAACATCTCCCAGTTGATTCCCATCCCTTTCCTCCGCACAGCTCCTCCAATTGAACTATACTCAACCAGCCCTTTGGCAATCATTTCACCTTCATCTAGCTCTTCAGTTCCCAATGAACCAGCCCCCTCCCTGGTTGGCATGGTTTTTACCGCCAGGATAACTTCCTTAATCCTTTTCCAATTTAATAGCGCGTCATCAGCAGCAGCCAAAGCAGTAGTATTATCAGAAGTGACATTGGGATAATCCGGTGAAACTGCCAGCGACAAATAAGTTCCCTGAGAAGATTCGACAATCACAACCTCATTCGCAGCAATTTGATTTATCTCTCGCCCAATGTCGGTTAGGAAAGGCTTAAGTTCTGGGATATCTTCTGCTTGTTGAGCTGTCCTCAGAATAAAATCAGCCCGGCAGTATCCACTACCGCTGAACGTTGAGCCGATATTTTTCATGCCCTTGCTCGCTCTTTCTGCCTCGATGTGCTCTTTGGTTATGATTGGGCTGCGATAATCCACCTTAACCCTTTCGTGTAACCTGAAGCGATCCATTTCTTGCAGCAAAATTTCTGGGTTTACTGCTACTCCCGAACCGATCCTTATCTGACTTTGGGGATTCAGCATCCACCCCAGCGGTAGCTGATTTACCTTGAGGTAAGGTCCGTTTTCGGTGAGAAAAATTCCATGCTCGGCGTTTGGTCCCACACCACTTCGACAGACTAAGGCAGCTCTCTCTCTGGCAGAAACATAAGCGGAGATCAGCCCTTTTCCCTCATCTCCCCATTGGGCACCAACAATGATAAATGCTCCTGATTTTTCATTAGCCTTCATTCTTCCTCCATCTCTTCAGCTTCACTAACCGAGCTTTCAGCCCGTAAAAACCAGCTGGTTATTGTTGCCAGTCGATCGCTGGTGTCAAATAACGGTCCCATCGACACTCCCTGCACCCGGCTGTCAACTGCATAGGTATACACAGGGTAGAACAACGGCAGGGCAGGCAATTCCTGCACGAACCGCACCTGGAAATTGTGATACATCCATTCCCGCTTTTCTAAATCTAACGTCACCCGGGCATGTTCCAGATATTCACTGGCACGCCGGTCATCCCATTTCGCATAATTCTGTCCACCTGTTATCTGAGACTGGTGCCAGAATGGGTATGGATCCGGATCTGGAGTAAATGCCAGATTCAAGTCGACCAGGACTGCTTCATAAATCCGCTGATCTAGATGGTCGCTAATCAACTGCTCATAAGGGATTGGCTCCAGTTTTACATCGATTCCAAGCCTGGCCCAATCTCGCTGAACCGCCTCCGCCAGCTGCCTGTGCTTATCATTATCTGGGAAGAGCATACTGAAAACGAAGTACTCATCTTCTCTAGCCCGTATGCTACCCCCTTCAGCCGGGATCGTAAAACCTTCTTCCTGAAGTATCTTGATCGCTTGCTCGGGATCAAATTCTACCCGCGGTAACTCGGGATAATATGCCCAACTCTCAGGGAAAACTGGGCCATGTGCAATAATAGCCTGTCCATCCAACAAATTGTCGATCATGCTCTGACGGTTCAAGCCCTTTAACATAGCCAAGCGGATAGACTCCTCCTGGAAGAAAGATACTTCCGGGTTATCGAGATTCAGAAAGATCATAGTAATTTGGGGCAAGCGGCCAGTATAGATATTCAATCCAGGCTCCTGTAAACTGGCAGCTAAAATATCGTCAGTGACATGACTGATCCCCATAACCTCATCAGCCCGATAAGCCCTCAATGCTGACTGCGAATCCGGATAATATCGGAATACCACCTGATCAATAAATGGCGCCTCACCATAGTAATCAGGGTATGTTGTTAAGACTACCCCTGCGATATGATCATCTTCAACCAAGAAATATTCAAATTGGTAAGGTCCGCTTCCTATTGGGTTCAGGTTAAAATCCGCATCAATAATTTGTTCAGCATTTAAGTTTCCCAACAAGTGTTCAGGTAAAATCCCAAAACCCAAAAAATCCAAAAACGGGGAGTAGGGTTCAGGAAGCCTGAATTGAACCATATAAGCATCTAAGGCTTCGACCTCTACCGCATTCCACAACGATTTCACATCCTCTGGTATTGGAATGTTCTCATCTCGCAATAGTTCTACTGTGAATAGCACATCAGCACTTGTAACGGGTTGGCCGTCATGCCAGACTGCATCCTCCCTTAGCGCAACATTATAGACCAGACCATCTCTAGATATTCCCATAGATTCTGCCAGGTCAAGTTGGGCTAAACCTCGAGAGTCGAACCTCACCAGGCTGGAGTAAATCAAGCGGTTAACATCTCGGTCCGGTGGATTATAAAAGTCCAACACCGGATTCAATCGCCCCAGATAACCCACCAACCCTTCGCTGTAAACCCCACCGGTAACAGGTTGCACTTCACCTGGCATCGCGGGCAGCTCCGACTGTTGACTAAGTAGAAGAACACCAATAGATACCAAAGCGATTATCACGATCAGTAATTGCCAACGTAAATATCTCATGCTTCGCTCGCCTCCTTCCATCTCACCATCGCGAGAACTGGAGCGATCCTTCCTTCACACAGTAAATGAGAGAGGTATTTTACACCAACCAAGAAAATAGAAAAAGGGCGCACCCCGGCAGCAGCCACGAGACGCCCTTTGGCTCATTGAGAGTACCTCTAGGCCAAACTTCGGATTATATTTTCAACCTGTAATCATTACCCTGGCCATAGCGAGGATAAAGAAAATAACACTCAGGCCAATAGTTATATGGAAAAGCGTCTTCTCCACCCCCCGTCGAGCGGTGTGGATGCTGCCAGTGTCACCTCCACCGAGGCCACCCAGCCCAGCACCTTTACTTTGAAGCACAACGCTGGCAATCAAGGCAATTGAGATTATAATCAAAGCAATATCGAGGTATACTTGCACAACTCACTCCTCATGTAGTATTATCTATCCACTATTTCTTTACAATAAGAAAGTTTATTATAAACTTAATTCGATTAACATGACCACAAGTAGTAGATATACAGCGCACGGATTATACCATAATTGATGCACGAACTAGTCATCAACCTGCATATGCACACATCCTACTCCGATGGACATGGCAACCACGCAGAAATTGCTCAGGCAGCATTAAAATCTGGGTTAGACGCTGTGATCGTCACCGACCATAATGTTTGGGTGAACGGGCTTGACGGGTATTATCGAGACGGCAAACGTCAGGTTTTGATGATGATAGGTGAAGAGGTCCACGACCAGGCTCGCGAACCACAAAAGAACCACCTGCTGATCATCGGTGTCGGACGCGAACTGGCGAATCTGGGTCATGACACGCAGCAGCTCCTGAAGGTTGTCCGCGAATCGGATGGTCTGGCTTTCCTGGCACATCCCATAGACCCCCCTGCCCCTGCATTTGGCGAACCCGATATTTCCTGGGTAGATTGGGATATTCAGGATTTCAACGGGATAGAATTGTGGAACGTAATGTCAGAATTCAAAGGTTTACTCAAGTCCAAACTGCATGCTGTATTTTACGCTTATAATCCAAAGAGGATCGCCCGAGGTCCCTTTAAAGCGACTCTGCAAAAATGGGACGCGTTGTTATCCAAAGGTCGACCTGTCGTAGCGATTGGCGGCTCCGATGCGCACGAGTTTCCTGCCAGTTTAGGCCCACTCCACCGACGCCTATTCCCTTATGCGTTTCACTTCCGATGTGTAAACACCCACGTCTGGATAGAAAAACCATTAAGCGGTGAACTGGCAAATGACCACCGACAAATTATTTACGCTCTCCGAAAAGGACATGCCTTCATCGGGTACGACCTCCCCGCCCCGACAAGGGGATTCCGATTCACAGCCCAGGGAAAAGACGGAGTCGCCTGGATGGGAGATCAGATTGAGGTTAATGGTGGCGTTACCCTGCAAATTTACTTGCCCAGGCGCACTGAGTGTCACCTGCTCAAGGATGGAAAAGTGATCAAGGTCTGGCGGCACCGAGAAACTTGCACCCATATTACATCGTCACCCGGTGTATACCGGGTTGAAGCGTATGTTGATTATTTGGGTACCCGCCGAGGCTGGATATTTAGCAATCCCATTTATGTAAAGGGGTGAATAATCCAGGAGAGCTACTTTTCGCTGCCAACCAACAAACTGTTTGTGATAAACAACCTCAAGCAGCTACTGCGAGAACGTTTTGGAGGTACAATGTGCCTACCCCTGTATTCCAAAATTACCGCCTGTCTTAACCGGTTATCCAGCTATTATTTTATGCGATACAAGATTTGGTTGCTAATATTTGCCATCCTTGTTTCTGCCTGTGATGGCCAGATACCAAATAGTTTTGATCGAGATGACTTAACACCAATTGCCACCGTGGATGAAACTATTGTCCTCCCATCCGAAACATCCACTGAACCGCTACCAACCAACACATCTTCACCTGAACCGGAGATTACCCCATCAGCAACAGCATCTCCAGAGCCCAGCCTGACACCATCTCCTACACTGACACCTACATTACCAGCATTCAACGTTACCGGCAGAATCTGCTTTCCTGGAGACAACATTCCTCCAATGATCGCATATTTTGAGGAAGCTGAGACTTCAATGCTGGTTGAATTGCCGATTTCTGCCGGACAAACCACCTATGAGGTCAGTTTAGATCCTGGGACATACATTGCTTACGCCTGGTTGGAGGATTTCTCGAGGGGTGGTTTATATTCAAGGGCAGTACCTTGTGGGCTGGATGAAACCTGCAATGATCATGGCATTTTACCATTCACCGTTACAAGGGTAGATGTCTTATCCGACATCGATATTTGCGACTGGTATGCTGGTCCCTTCAATGTTCCTTATCCGGTTGGCAAAGTTCCTGGGGATGTCACTGGCAATATTTCTGGCAGCTTGACATATTTTACAGATACCCCACCTGGACTGCGAGTTGTTGCTTTCAACCTGGGTACTTCCTATTGGTACTGGGTGAGCACCATGCCTGAGCAGGCCACCTTCACCATCCCTGAATTGCCATCTGGCAGATATCATGTTATCGCATACGATGCAGAAGGTCGCCCGGGAGGGTTTGCTGATGCAAACAACAACTTGATTGAGGTGATCGTTAATGCGGGAGAAACCACTGTCGGAGTGACCATCGATAATTGGGACGCGCCTCCAGATGCTTTCCCACCTGATCCCACCCGACAATGATCTTATTTCAATCAAGGTTCATTACCAGAGAACGTGACCGTTATATCAAAGTCAGATAGATTATCATTCTCTTATGGAATTCAAACTAACCGCCCCTTTTAAACCAACTGGAGATCAACCAGAAGCCATTCGTCAGCTAGCAGATGGTCTTCAAGAAGGTTTTCGCCATCAAGTACTGCTTGGGGCTACTGGCACTGGAAAGACATATACTATCGCAGCGATAATCGAACAGGTTCAAAAACCCACACTGGTGATGGCTCACAATAAAACCCTGGCTGCTCAACTCTATGCCGAGTTCAAATCGTTTTTCCCAAATAATGCTGTCGAATATTTCGTCTCTTATTATGACTACTACCAACCAGAGGCATACGTCCCACGACATGATCTGTATATCGAAAAAGAGACCGATGTAAATGAGGAAATTGAACGCCTGCGCCTGGCTGCAACAACTTCATTAATGTCTCGGCGTGACGTGATTATCGTGGCATCAGTTTCATGTATCTATGGCTTGGGAAATCCAGAGGCTTACGGGCGAGTCGTTATCAACTTGGATAGCGGAAATGTCTACCGGAGGAATTCACTGCTCCGCCATCTTGTAGAGAGCCACTACCAACGTAATGACATGGAACTTCGAGCGGGCACTTTTCGAGTACGCGGCGATACCCTTGAGATAATTCCAGCGTATCAAGAAAGGTATGGTTATCGCATCACATTCTGGGGTGACGAAATTGAGAATATCGCTGAATTTGATGCCGTTACCGGTGAGCTGCGCCGAAACTTGCCCACTGTTGCAATATATCCCGCCAAGCACTTTATCACCGAAGAGGAGAAGCTTCGAGAGGCGATCAAGTCTATCGAATTAGAGTTATCTGATCGTTTGACTTCTTTACGATCACAAAACAAACTATTGGAAGCCCAACGCTTAGAGCAAAGAACACTTTATGATTTGGAAATGTTGCGCGAAGTAGGCTATTGTGCAGGCATCGAGAATTACTCTCGGCACATGGACCAACGACCTATTGGGTCCCCTCCTTGGACATTAATGGATTACTTCCCCGGAGATTATCTCTTGGTCATCGATGAATCGCACATGACCATCCCTCAAATCCGCGGAATGTTCAACGGTGACCGGTCGCGAAAAGAAACCCTGGTGGAGTATGGATTCCGACTGCCATCTGCCCTGGATAACCGCCCACTGACCTTCCAGGAATTCGAAGAGCATATGGGGCAGGCAATCTATACTTCCGCCACACCTGGTCCTTATGAACTAAAGCGTGCTGATCAGGTGGTGGAACAGATCATTCGCCCCACAGGGCTGGTGGATCCCGATGTGGAGGTTCGTCCTGTTGAAGGTCAAATTGATGATCTGGTCTCTGAAATCCGCCAGCGCGTGGAGCGAGGTGAACGAACCCTGGTCACAACCCTCACTAAGCGCATGGCAGAGAAACTCTCTGACTATCTGATGGAGTTGGGTATCAAGGTGCATTACCTGCACTCAGAAATAGATACACTTGAAAGGATAGGCATTCTGCGTGATTTGAGACTGGGTGTATTCGATGTTGTTGTCGGGATTAACTTGCTCCGTGAAGGGTTAGACCTCCCCGAAGTGTCGCTGGTAGCCATACTCGACGCTGACAAAGCAGGCTTCCTGCGCTCAGAGACCGCCTTGATCCAGACTATCGGCCGCGCGGCTCGCCATGTGCGCGGTAAAGTCCTTATGTATGCTGATAAAATCACATCTGCAATGGAAATCGCCATTGGGGAAACCAATCGCCGGCGAGCAAAACAAATCGCGTATAACCAGGAATACGGCCTCGAACCAGTCAGCATTGTTAAAGAAGTGCGCGACCTGACAGACCAGATGGCGATGCAATCCGTGTCAGAACAACGCGCGCAG
>JACUUU010000159.1 GCA_014859065.1 Anaerolineales bacterium | reverse complement strand
TACTTGAGTCATTTATTTTTCTCCTGATTTATGTGTTCGCATAGCATTATACCAATTATGATCTTAAATGTCCATCATTATAAATGAAAATAAAGCTTTTGATATAGGAATAATGGTTTATTTTCCCAACAACGACCGCTGCTGTTCTCTCCTCTCTGGGAAGGTAAATATATTTATGAAGGAAATAATGTTGATCGAGATTGAACTCCCATAGAGAGAGAAGGTGAGCTTCCATTAGGTGTTGCCTTTGTTCAAGGTGGTTTTATAGTATAATTCGGCTATAAAGATCAATTGTGTCTTATAATTTCTGGTAAACTTTGCGATCCACCCGTTCTAAATCATCCAGCGTAGTCCGGTCTGAGAAAGGATCGGTTTAGGATGTCTCACCACCTCGAAAGCCAAATCGAAAAAATCAAAGCCTCCATTGCTGCATTGGAAAAACAACGATCATCCCTGGGTGATGAGGTCGTGGAGGCATCAATCAATGCTTTACACTCGCACCTGCAAAAGCTGCAAAACAAACCAGAAGTCCCCAAACAACAACGTAAACTGGCTACCGTTTTATTCACCGATATTGTCGCATCTACCCGTTTTTCCCAACAGCTCGATCCTGAAGAAGTGATTGATGTCATCGATAGTGCGTTGAAATGTCTGTCAAAACCGGTGGAAAAATATGGCGGTCACGTCACCCGCTTCCAGGGGGATGGTTTCAAGGCGGTCTTTGGCTTGCCGGTCGCACATGAAAACGACCCTGAATTGGCAATCCGTGCCGGGTTGGATATCTTGGAGGTTTCAAAAGAGATCGGCGACCAAATTGAAAATGAAAGGGGGATTTCCGGTTTCCAGGTGCGAGTTGGGGTGAATACCGGCTTGGTAGTTGCTGGAGGCTTGACTGAATCCGAAGATACGGTCATGGGAAAAGCGGTAAATTTAGCTGCCAGGTTGGAGAGCTGCGCTCCACCTGGGGGGTTGCTGATCTCACATGATACTTACCAACATGTGCGCGGTTTGTTTAGGGTAATTCCTGGAGATCCAATACAAGCAAAGGGATTTCCCAATCCGGTTCCAGTTTACCTGGTCAAAGGGACAGCACAACCACCTTCCTACTTTGGCAGCCGTGGGGTCGAGGGGATCGAGACGCCAATGGTGGGAAGAAAAGCAGAACTTCAATTGTTACAGGAAGCTCTAAATACCTCCTTTGAAGACGGCGGAGGCAGGGTTATCACAATCCTGGGAGAGGCAGGTATAGGAAAAACCCGCTTGATGTTTGAATTCGAAAATTGGATAAAATTGCTTCCAAAAGACATCCAAATATTCCAAGGTCGCAGCCAGTATGAGAACCAGAACCAGCCTTATGCATTAATCCGCGACCTGTTCATATCCCGGTTTAAAATTGAAGAGACTGATAATGCCCACCTAGCTCAAGAAAAATTCGAGCAGGGCATCCTCCAGGCATTTTCTGGCAGCCAGGCACCTACCGCTTTACTCACTTCTCCATATGCAACCCTGGTCCCAGGTAAAGACGCAAGTGAACACCTTCAAGCTCATGTCATCGGCCAGCTAATCGGATTCGACTTCAGCCATGACTCCTTCATAGAGGATTTAATCCAAGACCCACACGATTTTCTCCGCTGGTCTCGGTTGGCTATCAGAGAATATTTCCAAGCGCTTTCTCAAACAACCCCAGTTTTAATATTTCTGGAAGATATCCACTGGGCAGATGACAGATCATTGGATTTAATCGCTTACCTGGGGGAGAAGACCCCTGAGCAAGCGATGATGATTGTCTGCCTGACACGCCCGGATTTATACCTGCGCCGTCCTTATTGGGCAGAAGGGCACTCATACCATCAACGAATTGAGTTGCGTCCACTCACGAAAAGAGAAGGGCATCATCTGGTCGATGAAATCTTGCAGAAGATAACAAAAATTCCGAACACATTAAGAGATCTGATATGCCAAGGAGCCGAGGGAAACCCGTTTTACATCGAGGAATTAATTAAAATGCTCATCGAGGCTGAGGTAATCGTAAGAAATGAGCTAAAGTGGGAAGTAGATCTTGCTCGCCTGGGTGAAGTGCAGGTCCCACCAACTTTAACCCGTGTGTTACAAGCCCGTTTAGACAGCTTGCAGGATTATGAGCGGGAAGTCATTCAAGAAGCATCGATAATAGGTCGCATCTTCTGGGACCAGGTCATAAGATACATGCATATTTCAACTCATGGTAATGGAGAGGTTGAGCATATTCCCGTAATCCTATCTTCCCTGCGTGAAAAGGAGATGATTTTTCGTAGGGAGGTGTCGTCTTTTTCAGGGGCGCGAGAATACCTATTCAAGCATGAAATTCTGCGTGATGTAACCTATGAGTCAGTATTATTGAAAATGCGGCGCAAGTATCATGGGATGGTGGCTGATTGGTTGCTTCGACATGCCCTTGAACGCAAAGAAGAATTTACCGGTTCGATTGCAGAACACTTGGAGTTAGCTGGGAGGGATGCAGAAGCAGCGGTTTACCTGCAACGCGCTGGGCAGTTGGCACAACAAGTTTTCGCTAACGAAGAAGCGATCAACTATTATCAGCGATGTCTAGCCAAAATTGAACCACTTATAGAAAGATTCAATTATAACAATATGTTCTTTGAAGTGAATGAGAGTATGGGAGACATTTTGGGTTTTACTGGAAAATTCCCTGAAGCAAGGCAATATTATTCCAGGGTGATGCCTTTACTGGATTCATCCAATATTATTCATAAAGCCAGACTGCAGCGAAAAATCGGGGATGCCTGGAGAAATCAAGGTCAATACAAAGAGGCTCAAAATGCATACCAGGCAGCACAATCAATATTGGCTGATTCCAGTGATAATGACAATGCCCAATGGTGGCAGGAGTGGTTGGAAATAAATTTTGGTACTGTAAGTATATATTACTGGATCGACCAGGCAGACCAAATTCTGCACATATTGGAAGATATCCGACCAATTGTTGAATCTCATGGAACGAATCGTCAACGGGCGAGATATTTCAGTAGCTTTTCAATGATGTTAGCCCGTCGTGAACGGTATTGTATCTCGGAGCAATCTCTAGCGAACTATCGCTTGGCACTTGAATTAGTCGAATCGACGGGTAAGCCAGACTTCAGTATGCGCTTCGGACTTGGATTTTTGTTATTATGGCATGGAGACCTGGATGAATCTGAGGATGACCTCAAAACAACTTTGTCGTTTGCTGAAAAAACTGGCGATCTTACATTGCAAACCCGCTGCTTGACCTATTTAACTATCCTTTACCGATTTCAAGGATTGCCAGAAAAGGTTAGCGAGCTTGCCTCCCAAACGTTCTCATCTGCCGTTGATAACAAAATGCCGGAGTATGCTTTTGCTGCCAGGGCAAATCAATCCTGGTTAGCCTGGCGTGAAGGAAATTACCATGAGGCTGAGTCTTTAGCTAGCGAAGCCTTCGAATGGCTGACCCAATCCAAGGTGAAGTACGCTTTCAAATGGTTGGCATTGTTTCCATTGACGGATATCGCATTAAAAAAGGACCAATTGGATCAGGCAGTAGAGTATGCCCGCGAATTGTTGGGCATTGACCAACTTCGTCTGCCAGATATCCTAACTTCTCCGTTAGAAGGAGCTGTTACCACATATGATGAGGGTCAACCAGATATATGTTTGCCTCAATTGCAAAAAGCGATTGGGCTGGCTTTACAGCTGGGTTATCTTTAGCTTGACGTAAACCACTGGTAAACTTCACACAAAGATGTAATTTTCGCAATGGAAGATTCAAGCGGTATTGACTGAAAATTGTCAAACTCCGCTGGGGAGAAATCACTTTGGTTTTGCCAGAAGTTGGTGGAGGTTTCTATTCGTACGCGTGTCAAAAGGGCTGCGCAGTTCATTACTGCGCAGCCCAGCTGATGAGTGATTTCTGCCCCTCTTCCCTTTGGTTCTCAGTCGAGGGTTTTAAGGAATTCCAATAAGTCTTGCAGCTGCTCGTCGCTCATGGACCAGCGCGGCATTGCCCAATCCAGGGGTTCTCCCGCTGGGTTTACACCCAGCGTTATCGCCCGAATGATGTCTTCATCGGTATAAGCGGGGTGACCGTGATCGTCATCGTGATCGCCTTCCGTTAATATGCTGTAGCGGATGTCTGGAGCATTGAAAGTGGCCATCATCATGCGCACAGTTCCACCGCGACCATCCGAACCGTGGCAGCTGGCGCAGGACATGCTAGATTGGCGCATACTATGCATTCCAAGCATTTGAGAAGTTATTGGCGGCCCGGAATCGCTCGTGCCGGTGAAGTAGATGCGTTCACCATTGGATTCAAATGATCTAGATAAGAATGGAAGAGTGAACCCATGCATGGGTCTTGCGCCCCACGTTGGGGAGAAAAAGGCACTGGCAATCAAATACGTGCCGGCAACCAACAGCATCCCAGCCACGAGGAGCACAGTGATGATCTTGAAGCTCTTCGCCATGTCAACCTTCCAAGTCGCGGCGCGCTTCCAAGTATTCTTCGCGAGTGATCTCGCCTTGTGCGTAGCGTTTTTTCAGGATATCTGATGGAGGCTCGCCTAAAAATTCACGGCTGCCCCGATCCTCTCTTTTTTGGCTGGGTTGAACGATTGCCCGAATGGCGAGTACCACCAGGGTGATCAACCCGGCCCAAAACAGGAGCATCAGAATAATCCCGAGAAACATAACCCACCAGTTATCCCATCCCCATATTGGCATCATCATAAACCTCCTTCTTTACATGCTTAATTTGCCAGTTTCAACCGGCGCAGGAATTGGGCGTTGATGGCCACGATAACAGTGCTGGCAGACATCAGAACAGCCCCAACCGCCGGCGATAATATGATCCCGATTGGTGCCAGCACGCCGGCTGCCAACGGTAATGCAAATACATTATACCCGGTTGCCCAAACCAGGTTCTCGATCATCTTGCGGTAGCTTGCGCGGCTCAAGGATATGATCTTGACTGCGTCCAGGGGGTTATTCTTGACCAAAATGATCCCGGCGGACTCGATGGCCACATCTGTGCCGCTGCCAATGGCTATGCCCACATCTGCGCGGGTGAGAGCTGGGGCGTCATTGACCCCATCGCCAACCATAGCGACGCGTTTGCCCTGCTGCTGCAATTTCGCCACCTTCTGGTCTTTATGCTCGGGCAAGACCTGGGCGAAGTAGATATCGATGCCCAATTCCTGGGCAACTGCTTTTGCTACCGCCTCGCTGTCCCCAGTCAGCATGGCTACTTCAATTCCCATTTCATGCAAGCGTTCGACCACCTCTTTGCTCTCCGGTCGGATCACATCCGCCAGGGCGAAGCCAGCAACCACCTGACCATTTTGGATCAGGGTTACCACGCTCTGTCCCTTATTGGCAGCTTCCCGCTCGAAGTTGGCGATCTTATCTGGAAGCTGCAGCTCCAACATCTCTAACAGGCGTGGTCCACCGACGTACACATTTTGACCATTGTAATTAGCCTGGACGCCGCGGCCTTTGATGGCTTCGAATCCACTAACTTCGGGCAGGGGCAACTCCCGCTCCTCAGCGGTGGTTTTAAAACCGCGGGCGATGGTGTGTTCAGAATCACCTTCGACTGCGGTTGCCAATGCCAGGGCTTTATCTCGGTCCCAACCATCGACTGTCTCCACGCCCACCACGCCGAACTCACCGCGCGTCAGGGTGCCAGTCTTGTCGAAGATCACCGTATTGAGGTCTCGAGCTTGTTCCAGGGCGAGTCGATCGCGCACCAGGATGCCGTTATTGGCGCCCATGGAGGTGGTAATGGCAACCACTAGAGGAACAGCTAATCCTAGAGCGTGGGGGCAGGCGATCACCAGCACGGTAGCCACACGAGCTACAACGAATGTATCCATGCCCTGCAATCCGGTCCAAACAATTGCGGTTATAGTCGCTACCAGCAAGGCGATGTAAAACAGCCAACCGGCAGCTTTGTCCGCCAGGATCTGCGTTCGAGATTTTGATTGTTGAGCTTGATCCACCAGGCGCATGATGCCTGCCAGGGTGGTCTCATCACCGGTCTTGGTTACCCGTACCCGCAAACTGCCGTCGCCGTTGATGGTGCCGCCGATGACGGAATCTCCGGGTGCTTTTTTCACCGGAAGCGATTCGCCGGTGATCATGGCTTCGTTGACGTCAGATTCACCTCGCTCCACCTCCCCATCTGCCGGGATGCTGGCACCAGGCCGTACCAGCAGCAGATCACCATTCTTGATCTTATCAAGTGGGACTTCTTCCGTGTCCCCATCATCTCGCAGTCGTTCAGCGGTATCCGGCATCAGCCTGGCAAGCTCCTGCAAGGCGCCGGATGCCTGTCGGACCGAGCGCATCTCCAACCAGTGACCCAACAGCATGATGGTGACCAGAGTGACCAGCTCCCAGAAGAACGGCTCTCCGGGGAGGAAAAGCACCACTGCCATGCTGTAAAAGAATGCTACGCTGATAGCTAACGAAATCAAGGTCATCATCCCAGGCTTGCGGTTGCGTATCTCCGGCAGAGCCATCGAAAGGAATGGTCCACCACCATAGATGAAAACAATTATGGAAAAGACTGGCACGATCAACCCACTTCCTGGGAAAACCGGCATGGAGAAGCCCAACCATTGTTGGATTGTTTCGCTGAAGAGCAGCACCGGGATGGATAAGATCAGGCAAACCCAGAAACGCTTGCGGAACATCTCCTCATGACCGCTGTGATCGACGTGGTCGCCATGACCTTGATGATGGTCATGGTCACCTCCCTCAGCAGCACGGCGGTCGTGATGGTCCTCGTGGTTGGTGTGGTCGCGCGGCTCTTGGTTGTGGCTCCCATCACCATGATGGGCTTTATGGCTGTTTTCAGCTGCGTGTTTATCTTGTCTGGCTGGTTGGTTATCTCCCTCAACCTCACCTGGAGATGGTTTATCATGCGTATGATCAGGGGACATATTTTCCTCCTTTTCCCTATTACTCTTCATTTCTCCTGCTCAGTCACAGCTGATAATTTGCATGCTGATAGACGCAGGTATGTTTTGACAAAGCTAATGGTGTTCTTTCTAAGGTATAGCAATATTTAGATTTGATGGATAATTACTATACCATCAAATAATTACAAATACCAATATAACAGCGTTTCATTTATGCCGACCAGGATGAAAACAACTCCCACTGCCCGCTGTATCCAGACATCCGCAGCTTTGAACCGCTTCAAGAAATGGCTCAAGTCAATCGCTCCGCTTGCCAGAAGGGCGGCAATAAGAAAAACCGGAAGGGTTGTCCCGATAGCGAAGACGCCCGGAAAAATCAAACCGCCCGTCGAGGCAATCGCAAGAGGCACTGTCAGCCCAAAAAACAACCAGAATAGCGTGGGACAAAAGGCGAAAGACAAAGCTGCACCCAACATGTAGGCGGGGAGAATCCCTTGTCTGCCGCGGACTCGCCGTTCGATTCGAGTTGCCAGACCCTCACCCAAGGAGAAGCGGGATTTCAATATGCCCAACAAAAACAATCCTACCAGGATCAACATCGGTCCTAAAGCGCGGCGGGCGATGACCACCAACGGTATCGCTGTTGAACTGATCTGGTCGAGCTGAAGTCCCAAAAAAATGATCACCCCCCCAACCAATGAGTATACCGTCGCCTTTCCGGCGATGAAGGCGAGTGTTTTTGCCCACAGCCGTTGGGGAGAAGCAGCCTCGCGAGAGAGGTACGCCAACATTGCGACCGAACTGCTGATCTGACAGGGAGCGCTTGCCCCGACGATGCCAAAAAGCAATGCAGATATCAGGGGTGGATTGATTGAGTACGCCAGGTCGCCCAGGGGGATAGAAATCCAGTTCGACAAACTGCTCAACCAGGCGTAA
>JACUUU010000471.1 GCA_014859065.1 Anaerolineales bacterium | reverse complement strand
ATTGCGACGACGCCCACAAGTATGAAATATTTGATCATTGCTATTCTCCTTCGGTATCTTACTGCAGCCTGGGCTGCAAGTACCAATCAGGCTATTCTAATTGCGCGTTTCCGGTCGATAAAGACAAAGGCGATCGTAAGCGATTTATCTTCTCCAGCGCACCTCCTGTTTAAGAAGCAAACCTGCTTCCCCAATACACCTTTGGTGAAGACCTTACATTCCTTACAAATCTGTAAGTATTATAGCAGGAACTGCAATTCTGTCAACTGTTTTTCGCTCCAATTTGCCTTAAATTTTTCAGATTGCTCCACCCGCCGCTCCAGACCACCGAAACTCTCCGATCCGAAAGGCTGCAGCAGCATTACACCGCATCCACCCTTGACATTAGAACATCTGTTCTGTTATAATATCTCCACCCGGGTAAGCGGCACAGCGGCTCAGCCGCCCGCCCCAACCGAGCCGCGCCAGTCTTTATCTGGACGCGCAGGAGCGACTTTGGCGAAATGGACACTATGCGAACCCTTTTGTTGACTTTCTGGCAGCGTTTGCTGAACGACCTGGGATTTCGGCTGCCAGCCCGGCAGCCATTCCCGTTGGGTGAAGAGCTGCAGCAGTCACTGGAGCACCTGGCGGCGCGCGAGCGGCGCACCCAGGAGGAGATCATGGTTGATTTGCTCACCTGCGCCCTGGCGCAGCGCCAGGCTGCCGAGGTGAACCTGCGCCGCTGGCGCGAGCTTTCACCGCGCGAGCGCCAGGTTGCCGCCCTGATCTGCCTGGATTTGACCAACCGCCAGATCGCCGGCCGTCTGATGATCTCCCCAGAGACCGTCAAAACACACGTGCGCCACATACTGGAAAAATTCCAGGTGCGCAGCAAGCTCTCCCTGCGCCTGACGCTGTCAGATTGGGATTTCAGCGAGTGGGGCGAGCTCAATCCGAATTAACCTGCCCGGAAAGGTTTCCCGTTATCAGCGCCTGGGGCAGCGCAGGACTGAAATGTTCTCCCTGCAGACCGATCAAACCGGCGCTCGAAGTGCCTGCCCCGGTCGAAAAAGTCCAACTTTGGATAAAGGCGACCCCACCCACGCTCCCCTGAGCTGTTACGGTGTAGGTTGACCAGGGCGAAAGCGGCTGCAGCGGAATGAGGGCGTAACAGTTGAACTGCGGGCAGAGCGGTGGGTTAGGATGGACGCCGATGACCTGACCTTCAGCAGTGCGCATTTCTGCCCAATCGACGACCAGATTTCCCCCCACTCCCTGCAGCGTGAAGGGATATCCAACCGGGCGGGCAGCTCCCGGAGGCAGAGGGTCGGGGCTCTCATTCCCACTCCATGCCGTGGGAACATCCAGCTGCCCATCTGCCGGGTAGACCAGA
>JACUUU010000470.1 GCA_014859065.1 Anaerolineales bacterium | reverse complement strand
TCTCCCTGGTTTCCCTGGGTGTAAGACCGTTATCCGCGAGCTTTCCCAAAGGCCCATCATCCTGTTCATCATTTCAGATAAATTGTATCGTTTCAGGCAGGATGGTGAGCAGTCGATCTGTTTTGCTTCACTTCAATGATATCTACCTGGCAGAAATTCATGGACTTATATGGCAATTAAGGCGAACACGATTCCAAAGGATTCGGGTGGCTATTTCATTATTGCCAAAAAAAGGCTTATGAGTATTACCAGGAAGAATTAGATGTGCATAGATGGGAGATTACGTCCATAATTCATTGGGGAGGAACTGGTTACCCCATAATAGTAGAACAAGGGGACTGCAAAGAAGTCCATCTGAAATTTGGTGACAGCCAATTCCCAGACCATACTACTGTAAGCTTTCTAGCCAATTATTGATCAAAGACGAAAACCCCATGTCAAACCATAAATTGGCATGGGGTATTTTTATTCCTTAGACTGTGAAAAGCGGATTACCAGCATGAGAATTGTAATCATCGTAAAAGCAACCAACGCCAGAAAGGGGATTGTGATAAATCCAGCCCAGTTGATATAGCGAATGAAACACGGAACGCCAACTGCGCATACTGCGTCACTACCGAACAAGCCCAGTTGAACCGTGTAATGATACAAGGAGAGTAGCATCCCCCCAACTGATAAAGGTAAGACGTACTTTGGTAAGAATTCGTCCTGCTCGATCCATCCAACCAGGATAATTATCACGAGAGGGTACATCAAAATTCGCTGGTACCAGCATAAGACACAAGGGACAAAGTTAGCAATTTCACTAAAATATAAACTGCCCAGAGTGGCTATGAGTGCCACCAAAAATGCCAATCCAAAGGCGTACTTTGGCAAGGATGATTTCATCGATGTCTCCATGGATATTAGCGATTAATGGCTGCTTCTACCAAATTTCTCAGCTGGGCATAGGGTATAGCACCAGTTACTGCCTCTCCATTCACAAAGGTAGTAGGTGTAGAATTTACACCTCGCTGGCGACCTTCATTAGTATCCTGAGTAACATTGCTACGATACCTGTTTGAATCCAGACAGCTGTTAAAAGAATTCTCATCCAAACCTAACGCTGCTGCCATCGCCTTTAAAGCCGGGTTTCTGTAGGAACCTTGATTCTGCCCACGCAAGTTTTCAAATAGGGTATCGTGATATTGCCAGAATTTTCCTTGCTCTGCGGCACACTCAGAGGCTTCGGCTGCCAAGTTTGATTCCGGTCCTAAGAATGCAAAATGCTTGTATTCAAAGCGGACCAGACCTGTGTCCGCATATTCGAGTTGCAGTTGATATCCAGCTTCTTCGGCAAATCTAGCACAAAATGGACATTGGAAATCGCTAAACA
>JACUUU010000158.1 GCA_014859065.1 Anaerolineales bacterium | reverse complement strand
TCAATTGGGCTGGTTTCATTACCATACCTTTCTTAGCTCTGGTCGCCTTTACCATGATCACAGTTATCATGCTGATTATGCGCCGTGCACTGCCACAGCAATGAAAAAATCCCATGCTCATAAATTTTTTATATGGGCATGGGGGTGCGTATATGCCACTTAATGTGCCAATTGCATGGCTTTGAGGACTATGATTGTTTGGGGGATTCTTCTTCTTACATTGACGATACTGTCCATTTTTCGATCTAGGTGTTCGCTGCGTGAGTCAGATTGTCACAACCAGAACGAATTGCTATCAATCTGGATGATCTCATTGGATTGCTCATCGGAGAGAGTCTAGTTGGTATGCCTCACCAGCAAATCCAGGAGACTTGATTGATTTTTCATGATTGTTGGCATTCTATCCATCATTTTAATCAGCAACAGCTTGGTTGATGGCGAATCGCCTAATGGCTCTACCTTCAATCAATCTAAGGGCAATTACACTTCCTAGAATTAACATCCCTCCCAAGATTTCCAGCAGACTGAACCTTTCACTTAACAGGAAATAGGCAAGAATGGCTGTCATGGCTGGCTCGAATGTAGCGATCAGGTTTGCCAGAGAAGCTGGCAGGTAGGTCAGGCTGACTGCGTATAGCCCATAGCCTCCTATCGTCGGTCCTATCGAGAGCAGCAACAAGATCAACCAACCAATCCAGGCATCTCCCAACCAAAACAGACCTGAAACGCCAGCTCCTCCCGTTATCCAACCTGGTGCCAGGTTGAAAATAAACAAAAACACCATGGCGAAACCAAAGATGTAGAACAATGTCGTCCAGGGATCAATTAAGCGGTAAGAGCATGCTCGCCCCATCAAACTATATAAAGAAAAGGTAATTCCTGATATCAAACCAATAATTATGCCTGCTGCATTCAATTGCCAGGCAGTGGGGTCATAGGCACCCGAGACGAGAATTAACCCCACCAAGGCCACCAAACTTCCCAGAATTTTTACTACGCCTATGTGCTCGTTGAATATTTGCCAACCCAGAAAAACTGTGTAAATGGCAGAACTAAAGACCAATACTGTAGAGATAGCTGCTCCGTTGAGTTTTACAGAAATGGTCCAGATGGCATTAAATATTGCCAGGATAAAACCGTAGAGAATCATGAAAGGTAAATGCCGCCGCTCAAGGCGAAATCGTTTTGGGGTAGAAACAGCAAAAATGAATGCCAACCCCAGGAAAACAAAGGCGTCCCTCCAAAATGCTAACACCAGGGGTGGCATTCCGTAATTTACCGTCAGGTAGCGTATAAATATCGCAGTGGTCGACCAGATAATTGTGGCAGTCAAGCAGATGAACGTTCCGCGAGTTAATTGGGAAGCTGTTGTGACCGCAGTGGGGGTGATTTTCAAAGTTTCTTCTCCAGGTTGAGTTTCCCGTTTGGAAGACCTTTCCACTGGTCGATTTCCTTCATTAAAGCCCAGGTGAAGGTGTGGATCTTTTCTAGAGTCGCCGGTTGAATAGTTTCCACTGTATCGCTCATTTGGTGCCAGTGAGAGACTTCTTCCTCATGTGAATCAACGTGCGTGCCAATTGAGAGGGCGATGAATCCCCTTTTTGTAGCAACCAGGGCATCCGTGTATGCGATGCCGGTTTTTTCCAACACGTCGATTTCGGGAAGCGACCTTGCGGCACGTGAGGCAAGCTCCATGGCAAGTGGATGCGTTTGGTATCTCCGGATTATGCCGTCTTTGCTGAGAAATTTAGGCACCCCAAACCCTACTTCATCGAGGATCAAAAAAACAACCTCATCATCAAAGTTAGCCGCGTATGTATCCAGGAAAGATTGCATGCCGTAAGCCCCCACCTCCTCACAGCCAGTGAAGACGGTCCAGACTTCGGTGTTTTCCAAAGGCGTTTGCACCAATCGATCTGCGATTGCGAGTACTGCTGCCACTCCCGAAGCATTATCATTCGCCCCAGGCGAGTGAGGGGTCAGATCAGCTTGTATACATAAAGAAAGGGAGAAAATCACCATGGAAGCTAACCCCAACCCAATCCATCGAACCCAATCCCAGGCAAGAACTGCCCCGAGACCATAAAAGACTGCAGTAATAAACATGCTGAGTAATCCGGCAGCTACCAATGCCCCGAAAAGTTTATGCCAGGTTGGAGATGAATAGAATACAGGTGTTCGATGTGTATCCAAGTGTGCACATAGGACGGCTTTTCTATTTGGCTTCTTTATGGCTGGTAGGATCCCGATGACATTTAAGCTTTCCCTTTTTGGGATAAATCGTCGCATCCAGCTGGGAGATATATCGGTTTCTGCCCACATACCCAATGCACCCAGTGCATTGAGTATAGAACCAAGGAGCAAGGCTACCTGTGTATCGAAAGACCAAACAAGGATTGTCCCTAACAAAGCGCTCGAGAAAGCCAGGACATATGGTCGGTAAGTAGAAGCTACTCCCAGGAATCTCTGATTGTGTACCTGACTTACGCCCATATTGTGTAATTGGTCAGCCACATAAGTACCTGCTTCCCGTTCTCCCTCGGTGCAGCTGCCTCGCCCTCCGATGGTTTCAGCCAGGTATTTTATATGTTGGAGACCAACTTTTGATGTTTGGGTGTTATCCGTCATAACTATCAGACCAGGGGAAGGATGAGTGACTTTATTCGTTCAGGCAGTTTTCCCATGCCTGGTTGGGCAAAAGGTGCAAACCAGGTGTCCACTCATCCCCTGGACCGTTAATATAGCTTATTCCGGATGCCAGGACCGCCAGGGTTACATCGAAGGCGTTCAAACTATCCCCCGGACCTGCAGTCAGGTTTGCCATGGAACCGCCAGCAATCAAGTAAATAAGGCGTCCTCTTAAGTTAAATTCTTCAACATATGGAAGGACTTGCTTGTGAGGATAAACTCGCAAGGAGGGGACATTTATCTCATCAGGCTGATGACCGATGTTGAGCAAAAAGGCACCGTCTCTGAGGATAGAAAATTGGGATGAGTCAAGCACTTTTGGTGAACCAGTTGCGGTGACGACCACATCAGAAAACGGCAGGCTTTCTTCTAATGAACGCACAGGCCATCCATCGAAAGTAGCCTGCAAAGCCCGACCAGGATTTCGTTCAACGATTGTGACGCTGCCACCGAACGAGCGCGCTGCCAGCGCCACCCCCTGCCCTACTGATCCATAACCGATAATTAATACGTGCTTTCCATGTAAACTGAGCTGGGTGCGGTTGTAAAACATCAACCATGTAGTGAGCCCAACCATATGGCGATTATGTAAGTCTTCCTTGATGGGTAGATCGTTCCAGTTGAAGACCGGGTAGGGTAATGATAACCTCCGCAATCTTATGATACCTGAGCTGGTGCCTTCCAGGCTTGCTTTTATTGTAGGGTGAGCTTGCTCTCGTTGGATATAAGTTGCTGTCAAGTCTGCGCCGAATTCACAAAGGTGAGTTGGCATCCAATCCAGGGCGGCGCTGAAAGCTTTCGAGAGCGATTCCAGCGGCATATTCAACCAGGCTTGCACGTCTACGCCCTGACCATGCAAGTAGTTAACCACCTCATCTCGCACTGTGGTCGGGTTACACGTTGTTAGGAAGACTTGCGCATTCCGGGCTAATATCCCCTCGATCAGGGGTATGATTTTTAAGTCGATGTGCATACTGCAAGCCAGCCGCATACCGGAGAGATCGGGCAAGTAACTCAAAGAACGTCTTAATCGGGGCATATGCCGTCTTGTCCAGGAAAGCTGGTCTTCAAAGTGAGTTTTCATTAGCTATTGATTCTCCCAGGCTGCTGTTGCTAATGCATTGTCAAGGACGAATATTAATATTCGAAATTGTCTCAAGAGATCCTGGACAATACTTATAGTGTTTTGTCATAAACGCTATCATTATTAAGCATCACATTTGACAGAACACTGGCTGTGATATTATGTGTCTTGATATCAGTCTGAAGAGTGTCTGCAATATGTAAATTCAATCAGGATTATCGTCGATGATTAGGACACTCAAACAATTCGGCAATAGTATATCGTATAATCCCTATAAAATTGAATCTGGGAGGGCTAATGATGCAATATCGAATACATAAGAATTTCAAGATTTCAGAGATTGGAGTCGGCTGTTATGCATTGGCGGGGGTTTATGGAGAGAAGGATGTCGCTGGATTTAAAGCCATGCTGGTGAAAGCCTATGAATGGGGTGTCAACATTTTCGACACAGCAGGGATTTATGGTGATGGTGAGCGAATATTAGGAGAAGCTGTCGCATCTTTCCGGCAAGATGTGATTCTGGCTACCAAAGTTAGCCCAATGGGGGAAGGACAAACCAGGCTGTCTTATGGAACGCTGAATTCCGCGTGTGAGGAGAGTTTACACGCGCTAAAAACTGATTATATTGATCTTTACCAGGTTCATTTTGATGATCCGCTAACACCCGTTGCGGAAACGGTAGCAGGCTTGGAAAAGCTAGTTGACCAGGGGAAAATCCGCGCATATGGAGTGTGCCACCTGCCGCAGGAGCGGGTGAAAGAATACTGCCATACAGGGCAAATATTTTCGGTTCTGATGGAGTTAAATGCAGCTACCCCTCAGGCACGTCAGAACCTGCTGCCCATGTGTCAGAAGTACGGCGTAGCAGCGATTGCTTTTTCTGTGACTGGACGCGGGATTTTGACTGGCAAGTTTCGAGAAAGTGCTCATTTTGAGGAAAGTGATCTGCGGCATATGGATCCATTGTTCCAACGAGAGCGGAGGGAGTCCGCTCTGCGGATAGCTGATTACCTTGCTGAAATGGGACAAGATTATGGTAAATCTGCCGTTCAAATGGCGATTTCCTGGGTTTTAGCGCAACCGGGGATCGTCTGCGCGCTTACCGGTCCTTCTCGCATAGAACATCTTGAAGAGAATATCGCTGCCAGTGGATGGGAGATTGACCAGCAAGACCTTAGTGCAGTGGAAAACTTCCTTGAAGTTGAGTCCCAGCGGTTATCCTTGGATCAAGAGAAATCCATCCAAAATATCCTGACCAACCCATTACCAGATCAGGCTGATCGTGCTTTCATCGATCTCGTTTACGTCCTTGAGACCTCCGTGCAGTTGGGGTTAGTAAAAGAGGATCAGATTATGCCCGTTTTCTTGGATTTATACGCTCTTCGTGATAATCTTAGCCAGGTAGATACAGATACACTTGACAACCTGCAAGCGAGGCTAAGAAACATTATTCTACAGGAGTAATTAGCTTTTTATGGTGAAGTTAGAGTAATTGAGAAATGAGTCGTAACGAACAACCTCCACTTCAACTGGAAATTATGCAGGATTCATTGTTAGTTCAGGAGGGACGTAAGTCCCAGAGATTGAGTTTGGACTTCTGTATACATAATCACACCAAATTGGAGTGGTATTTGCGATCGCTCGACCTTCAAGTCTATGATTCTGATGGTCAAATTTTTTTCAAACGTCGATTGGATGAACAGGCAATCAGTCCATCAATCGCACTGATCGCTGAGAGAAATGTACCTCCAAGGGGAAGCTTAGATATCCTAAACCCATTTTTTTGTTTTGATGAGGGGTTACCGATTAATCGATTGCAGTACCGCTTCAGTTTCAAAGCAGAACAAGATAAAAACTTCAATTTAGAAACTGATGTCTATCCTCGGCGTTACTTACAAACTGTCATGCTTGACATGCCAATAAAAGGGAGGATTCTAGTTGATGATGGTAACGATTTCTATTCTCAACATCGTCGTTTGACACTCAATCATCCCTTAATTCGACAGATGGGAATCACTACCAATATGCAGCGATATGCATGGGATTTTATGGTGGTTGATAAAGATGGATATGTTTGCAAATCTGATGGGGGAGTATTGCAGGATTACTACGGTTTTGGGCACCCCATCTACGCCCCTGCAAATGGGAAGGTGTTTGAAGTGCGGACAGGGTTACCGGATGATCCACCAGATGCCCCCAGCTTATCAGTGGACGACTTCATCTCTGAGCCAATCCTGAGCATGGGAAACTATATAATCATCGATCATGGAACTGGAGAATACAGCCTTATTGGGCACTGCCAACAAGGTTCGATCAATTTGAAGGAAGGTAATCTCGTTAATGGAGGAGAAATTATTGCCTGTATTGGTAATTCTGGTTGGACGATTCGACCTCATCTTCATTATCAATTGATGGATGACCCAGATTTTGCCCACACCCAGGTCTTACCAGCTCGTTTTAAGGAGTTTTCCCTGGTTCTTGGATCACAAACTCAAACAATCCTGAATGATTATCCGGATAGCGGCGAGATCATATATGTGAGGTAATCCCCTTATGTTATCCCAAACCAGCCGCGTTAGAATCAGGGGCAGTTTCCTGGGAGTTTTGGTTCTCCATAAAAAGGGTTTGGGTTGGATAAGCGAATTCTACGCCAAGTTCTGCAAAACTTCGGTATAACTCAAGGTTGATATCCTGTTGGATATCCATATATACATAATAGTCAGGTGTGTCAACCCAGTAGACGATCTCAAAGTCTAGTGAATAAGCGCCATAGGCACTGAAGTGGGCGCGGTCAAAAGTAGCATCGGGATGTTTATCAACGATCTCGCGGATCAGAGTGGGGATTTTCGCCAGTTTTTCAGGTGGTGTTTGATAGGTCACACCGAGGTTGAACAGAATCCGCCGGCGAGCCATGCGCTTGAAATTCCGTACCCGGCTGTTGAGTAAATCCGAATTGGAGAAAACCAACTGCTCGCCAGAGAGGCTGCGGATACGCGTTGATTTTAAACCGATGTGCTCAACCGTCCCACGATACTCATCCACGATAATGAAATCGCCAATGACAAAGGGTTTATCCATCACGATAGTAAAAGATGAGAACAAATCCCCTAAAATATTTTGGACTGCCAGGGCAACGGCGATGCCTGTAATTCCCAGGCTGGCGATGAGCGTGGTAACTTGAATGCCGGGGATGTTATCCAGGATCAAGAGCACAACGACGGTCCACAGGATGATCCTGGCGATCAACCCGAACACATCCATTGTGGCTGCTTTTTCTCCGTCAAATTCCATTTGCCGTTGCACTTTGCGGTTTATCCAGTATGTGATAATGCCATTCCCCCATAATCCAGCCTGGATGAGCAGGATGATAACTGTCACAACGCCTACTGCTGCGCGAGCTTCTTCAGGTAAATGCAACCCTAGCGAGGCAAGATTGGCAGAAACGGCTACAAAGAATATCCATCGGGTTTGTTTAAGCAACCGAATTACCAGCCCGTCGAGTTTACCGTTCTCCTTGCGGGTGATGATAAAGCCCCGTTTCAACCATACCCGTTTGATCAAGGTCAAAATTATCATCAAGGCAAAGAACAATGCCAGGGAAAAGATCCAATTTTTTATGGTGTTTCCAAATAATGCCAGATCAAAGAATTCCATATTTCCATCCGTTGCAGATTAAGTTCAAAAGTCAATCGGGGAGTATAACACACCATCTTAATTGTGAAAGGTCGAAGAGATATAGGCAGTCCAGCGTAGCCATCTTTGACGGTTCAGGCGTTAAGATTTACAGCTATCGGTCGAGGTATCAAAGTCTTGTGCTGGATTAGTTCAATAGAATTAGACCGGATATATAATTGTGCCAGCCATGGTTTTAATTTCCTGACCACCTGGTTAGGTTAGAAACTACCTCGATGACCACCATCAATACAGTTCTGATGACTGATCCATTTCGAGTAGTTTGTAGTTATTATATTGGTGCATTTCAACAAGGACGATCCTTCAGGAAGCTGAGAGGAGTAGGTTCTACAAATAATGAAATTGCAAATTGGCTCAATCAACTAATTGGCATAAAGGAGAATGATCATGTTAGCTAATAAACAAACCTCAATTGCACTCTTAATCAGCACTGGCTTGGTATTCATCTACCTTCTGCTTGCAGGGGCAGGCGGCTT
>JACUUU010000157.1 GCA_014859065.1 Anaerolineales bacterium | reverse complement strand
CAGCCTCTGCCGATCAAGTGGGCTGAGCCCGGCCGGCGCCATCAGTAAGATGCCTGCCGTGAGCTGGTAGTGGACGTAATTCTGCCGCGCTGGCTGCGCTGGCGGGGGTGCCGGAATTTTATGATTGGATTGTTCGTAAAGTTCCCCCAGCTTTGCATCTGCAGTCCCGCGGAACTTTTCGCGGATGTCGTCCAGGCGTAAACCTTGCTGGCGCAGGAGCGGCACCAGCTTTAGACGCAGCAGGTGGTCATCGGTGTAGTAGGCGCCCAACCCAGCCCCTTCTGGCGGGGGGATGATCTCCTGCTGCACGTAGAAGTGGATCGTGCGGCGCGGCAGGCCGGTTAGCTCACTTAATTCCTGGATGGTGTATTCTGATTGGGTCATAAGTTTTTCCCTATCGATCGCCAAATGGGCTTAACTTAGCATTACTATTATAACACTGTTAAGTTTTACTGTCAAGTTATTTGGGGGATTAATTTGGGGAAATTGGTAAGTGAATAGAAGCAGTATATGGACTTCAATCAATAGATGGGAGGTAACCTATATACTTAATTGGTTAAATGATAGTTGTAGATGGGGTTTGTGCAAAATGGGTTAATAATTAATTATCTTGTGATTATCCAGAAGGTTCGATCTACTTCTTATCCATCGATCATAATCTGGTAGGAGGTGGTATGCCCAAACGCCTTCATGTCACGAAAAAAGCAAATCAGAAACAGGAAAAGATCATTTTCCCTTCTCGGTCAACCTGGTTATCTTTTCCAATACTTTACGAGCAGTTTCCAAAGCTTGTTCTGCATCATGACGTTCTGGTAACCCCTCCCCTAAAATGCCTGGTAGGGCATCAGGGTAACGAGTGGGGATATAAAAAAGATCCAGCAAAAGGACTTCCACACCAAACGGATCGATTTCCAACAAGGTGAGTAGATCAGCTATCTTGTGGGTACGCGGTGGTGTTATCCCTTGAAATACTAGAAAACCCTTGATTGCCTTCTCGACGCATTGTTGTGCATGGAAACACACCTGGTTATAAATGCCTTTGGTAAACGCAAGCTCAGCTATGTGGAGGTCTTCCTGTGCAAAGACCAACCAACGTTCACTCTCTGCGTTCATAGAGCACTTTGCCTTTTCCCAAAATTTCTGAGTGGAAGAACAGTCGTTCCCTGGAAAGCTGGTTGAACTCCTCAGGTGTATACACCAGCAGATCAACACCAACCCTAGGTCTTAAGAGCAACACAACCTCTTTCAATCGATCCAGAAATCGTTTTTCTGTCTCAGCAACGATCACTAAATCCAGGTCAGACCATTCTTCAATCTGATTGGCTGCCAAAGATCCAAACAAGATTATCTTATGCAGACGATAATGATTTCGGAGTAAGGGTATGTATCGTCGGAGTTCATTTTCAAGCAGTGTGCGGCGAGCTTGCGGAAGAGCGCTAGCTTCAACCTGTTTTTCAGACATTGACGATATCCTCTCGTGGTTGCTAACCATCAAGTTGCATTGTATCACACTGGTACAATCAATGAGCTGCTATCTCGGGGATCAAAGCTTTGCTAGTTTTTCGAATGTTTGTTCTCATTTCCGGCAAGAAACGAAAAACTAAGCGAACTCCACTAATTCCGTATCGATTCAATCAGGAAACTTAGTATTGAAAGCCTGCTGGCGTTAGACTCATATTTTTTTGCCAGGAATATCTTTCTGGTATATGGGATTTGAACTCGGTTAGAGATCAGTATTCTGCTCAGTAATAAAATAAGCCCTAAAATACCGTAGAATACCACGCGTCAGGTGCAGCTCACTTTATCAGGTAGCGTTTTTTGAAACTAGCCTCTCACGCGCACTTTTTTCTCGTCGACAATCCAAAGTTTTCCTTCAAAGCTTTTAGATAATAACAAATTAAGCACACGACGCATGACTTCAATAACATGTGGTTTATCTTGACGTGCCAAGCGCAAAACAATCAACCCACCGTAATTTTCTGGTGGGTACGTGCGAATGTCGGCAAAGTGAGTATCCAATGTAACCATAGCACGGTTTTCAGATTGGCAGACCTCGGCAAGGATCTGATCTTTTGCACCAGCCAGGCCTTGTTCATGAACTGAACAAACATCGTGCCCAGCCTCGCGCAGAAGCTGGACAACTTCAATGGGTAAATTCTCATCGACCTTGAATTTCAAAGCCATTCGCCTAGTTCGGAATCACGAAAGTATGCTCGCGTGCCAATTCAGCAGCATAGGCGATCGCTGCCTGGATAGATTCCTGTGTAAGCGAAGGATAGCTTTTCAAAATATCTTCGTTGGAAAGACCAGCAGCCAGATTATCCAAGACGACGGATACCAATACCCGCGTTCTCTTGAAGCAGGCTTGGCCATGAGCTACCTCAGGATCAACTGTTATGTAGTTACGCCAATTCATCTCAAACCTCTTGGTTTACTTGCCGAAAAAGCTCTGTCTTAATGATACACATTTAAACCCGTATAACACCTTGCAGTACATTTAGACATTTACAGACCTAACATTTATTATACACCGAGGTTGGCATGCTTCTAACTGGAAAAGAATCCTTGACCAGGTCCTTGATCGGGTGCGGTCTAAGAATTACACTTACCGAACAGAGAAATCGTATCTATATTGGATCAAACAATACATCATCCCGAATGATGTTCACAGACAACCAGACGTGATCATCTCCCACGCTCAAATTACAGATATTTACCTCACCGGACTGGCTGTTCACAAAAAGGGAAAACTGGCGACATTGGATCAGCATATCCCCGTGCATGTTGTCCGAGGCGGAGATGATGCATTGGAGTTAATTATGGTGTGACCACCAGTAATAAACCGACATCAAATAAACCTGCTCAACCTGGGATGATTATTCGAGTTCACAAACTTTCGAATATTTGTTCTTATATATAATAAGAACTGTTATAATAAGGAAATTTGATTGCCAGAGCTGTTTTATTGCCTGATCAAATGGAACTAATGACAATACAAGAAGCATGAGAATGAATGTCTGAGCGAATGGGACAGAATACCAATTAAAAATAACTAGATTCTTCTGACGGAATAATATGCCCATTCCATCATAATTTTTCAATATATTGCTTCAAGTTTCAAAACTGGACAATTGAATACAATAATCTTAAAACAGGATGGCGTTTGAAATGGGATTATCTGATGACAAGAAGCTGCTAGTTAAAGAAACCATTAAGCAAGGTATTAGATATAAACTTCAATCCTTTCATTCTAATAAAATTTATATGCCATTTCATAATTTGTTGTTAGGCAAAGATATAATGGCGTTATTTTCATTTATTCATTCTTTAAACACTACATTTAACTATTCGATCTATGAACCTGTTGCCGTTCTATTAGCTTCTGGGAGATTTAAAGTAGCAAAATATCGAAAGCAACCTCACAATCAAATTAGTAAAACTGCTTTGCACATGATACAAAATATCTTAGATGAGTTAACCGTTGCGAAACGGACACCCGACAGAGAAGCTGAATTTGCTCAAATAAATGCAGTTTCAAGAATTTCACCAATAGTAAAAATTAGGCCCAGTCTTGTAGATATCTGGCTAGAAGATTCAAATGAAAATAAATACTTAATTAAAATTAAATCCATTAAGCCTTCTTTTGTTGGTTTGATGGAACTTAAACACAGACTACTAAAATGGGTTGCTCAAGAATTCTATATAAATCCTGATGCAAAAATATATACACTTATTGGTATTCCTTACAATCCTAAACACCCCAAACCATATGAAAAATGGTGGATGAGTGGTCTTTTCGATACTAAAGTCGACGTATTAGTAGGAAATGAATTATGGGATTTTATCGGTGGAGATGGTGCATACTTAGATTTGTTGGATTGTTTTGAACAAGCCGGTATTGAGCTGCAACCTGAAATTAATAAATACTTTGCTAAATTTATAAACTAAAACCTTAATTTCGTTTTATACTATTAAGACATTTTAAGAGCCACAATAAATGAATACTGGTGTTATTATCTCAATAAGGAAACTCGAAATCTCTTTTTACTCAAGGTTTATCATCCATGAATAAACTTTTCTTGAATGCATATTTGTGAATTATTATTAATAATCATGATGTAAACATGTGTTCGAACGCAGAGGCGATTAAGAATGGATTTCACAAACAAAATCTACCTAGGTGATTGCCTAGATATACTGGAAGACTTTCCTGACGATTCCGTTGACCTAATATTCACTTCACCACCATACGCAGACCAAAGAAAAAAGACATATGGTGGTATTAGCCCAGATAAGTATGTCAACTGGTTTCTTCCCCGAGCAGACCAATTCTATCGCGTCTTGAAATCTACTGGTACTTTCATTCTTAATATTAAGGAAAGAGTTGTTGATGGAGAAAGACATACTTATGTGATCGAATTAATACTTGAAATGAGAAAACGTGGTTGGCTATGGACCGAAGAATTTATGTGGCATAAGAAGAATTCATACCCTGGTAAATGGCCAAACCGCTTTCGAGATAATTGGGAGAGATTAATCCAATTCAATAAATCCAAGAAATTCAATATGTACCAAGATGCTGTGATGGTGCCTGTTGGTGATTGGGCTAAAGAGAGGTTATCCAAATTAAGTGAAACCGATCTTTCCAGAGACGAATCTAGAGTGGGTAGTGGTTTTGGTAAAAATGTCTCGAATTGGTTGGGACGCAATTATGTTTATCCCACAAATGTTGTCCATATGGCTACAGAGTGCGCCAATAGAAATCATAGTGCTGTTTTCCCTGTTGATTTGCCTAAATGGTTTATAAAATTATTCACACAAGCAGGTGACGTGGTCCTAGATCCATTTATTGGTTCGGGCACAACTGCAGTTGCTGCTATCCAATTGGGCAGGCAATATGTGGGAATTGATATTAATCCAGATTATGTCGAAATGTCTAATTCAAGGATGTCCGAAATTCAAATCAGTTTGCCAATAATAGCAGAAGATAGAGAAGATTACCAATAAATTGACTTAATCGACCTACATCAAAAGGCATCACCATGAACCCACTCGACTTGTTTCATGTACAAGATTATGTCAACGAAAATATAGTCGATTTTCATAATCTCCGAATCAATACCATAAAAGAACTCAAAATCGAAAGACTTATAACCAAGAATCCATATTTGTTTCGGGCAAAATACATCACAACAGCTGCAGAATTGATATCCAGCCTGTTAGATGCATTTCTCTCCTCATCCGAGGAGAAGTTATTTGGAGATTTTCTTGAAGGGCTAGCCATTTTCATTGCCGAGACGACCTGTGGAGGGCATAAATCTTCTGCTCCCGGTGTAGATTTAGAGTTCATAAAGGATAACATTCACTACATTATTTCAATCAAATCCGGACCTAGGTGGGGGAACAGCTCTCAACAGAATAAGTTGGAGCAAGATCTCAAAAATGCCGTCGCCAGAATCAAACAATCTAAAAGAGGTGTAAACGTACAACCAGTTTTGGGGATATGTTACGGTAAGACCAAGACCAGTTATGTCAGGGGGTACTTAAAAGTAGTTGGACAAAATTTTTGGTACCTGATCAGCGAAAACCGTAATCTTTACACTGACATCATCGAACCCATTGGTTATCGGGCAAAAGAGCATAACGAATCATATTTGCATGAGAAGAACAACGTGATAAACCTCTTCACCAGACAATTCGTTGAAGAATTTTGCAATTTGAACGGCTCTATCGACTGGGCAAAGCTGGTCAAGTTCAACAGCGGCAACTTTGATCTGGACAGGTTTCTACCGTAGCGATCGAATTTCAAACCACCTCAACCTGGAAAACCGTTCAATAAAATACTTGAGAAACTTAGGCAGTAGAAACCAGCTTGAGCTGAGCTACCAAGACCTGCTTTTTCTGATAAAGGATTGACAAATCATTGGTTTATACCATAATATGACTGTAGTCAATACCATTGTCACTAAAGCTAATTTTGACCATTGGATACCTCTGCCCTTCTTTTCTAGACGCTCGATCCAGTTCAGCTCTCACGACTGGTTAACCAAGAAATAGCCAAAGCCGATCGTATCCTGATTAGTTCTATTTCAGTTTGGGAAGTCGGCTTGAAATTAAAACACTCCACTAACCTTCCCCTGGCACTTCCAACATGGGTACCCTGGCAAAATCATCGGCAGTCAATTCAGACTGCATCGCTTCCTTGGCGGTGAAATCGCTTAACCAGGTTTCCTGATCGCCCTCCACAGGCCAGACGAAGTCGATCACGCGGGTATGGTTGCTGCTGCCAACTGGTGCACCACCAAAGCGCCACTGCTCGGCTGCCGGGTTGACATCCCGCACGCGCATCACACCGCCTGCCGGGAAGCCCTCTTGCCCCAAGACCATGGCAGCATAGCGCCAATCCTGGGGGTTATCACCCAGGATGGATTTTGGCACCCGAATGGTGACCCTCCTCTGCCCGGGATCGGTTAACACACTGAACTGGGAACCGGTGGCAATACGGGTATGCCCATCCTCTCCTGGAACGTAGATGCCAAAATCCCATCCCTCTACGGTGATGGCAAAATCCCAGGTATAACCAGCTTGCAGAGCCAGGTTGCGACCTGGCAGGAAGTTCTGCCCTCCGCTGCCGTCACCAGTTTGGTCTATATAAATATCAAAGGTCTGCAGGGCCAGCCCATTAGGCGAGCCCCAGGGATTATCCAGCGGACCGCGCAGGCTGAAGCGGAAGACAATGTTGTCTTCATCATAGCCAACCTGGAAGTTGAGGATGTCATAATTACCGCTGGTGAAGACTGCATCTCGCGGATAGGTATAGGTTCCTGGACCGTGATCATCGTTCTCAGGATCATCCAAATCTAATACCACAACGGTTGTACCCAGGTCTGGCACGGCTAACAGTGCTGGTCCCAATCCAGGTAACTGATCCAAGTCAACCAACCACGATAGATCTTCAATACCTACAACCTGGTTGTAAAAAGCCCTCAGGGTAACGCGATCGCCGCTATCCAGATTGTTCAGAGTGGTTAATGGAAGGGCAATTTCAATAACGCCATCTCCAGCAGCGATTGTATCAACGGCAGTCGGGATCGTGTCCCAATCTTCATTACCTGCCGCTCCATATATATAGGCATCTGTAAGAACGCCATTCTCTAAGGTTAAAACCAAAACCTGGTTGGAAGCAAATCCCAACAATGTGCCACCACGCGAGAAAGAATTGACGCTCCCCCCACCTGGTACTCGCAAATAAACCTCCAGGTTACTGATACCCGCAGGGGTCGTGAAGTCAGGCTGGGTTGTAACCAACAAGTACAGGTTTTTACTATCGAAACCATAAGCCAGTCGTTCGAAGACTGGTTGTCCATCGCCGATGACACCTTCGCCAGCCAGGTAGTAACCGGCAGCATCCCATTCACCATCTTCGATGACACCGTCAATCGTTGGAGAGAAAAGGTCTAGAGACAGTTGGTCAGCCACCTGCGGCCGCTGTGGGATGATGGGCACATCCAGGTAAAGCGGAGGTTCTGCACCTAAGGTCAGGTAAACTTGCTTGAGGGTATCGCGGAATTGGCGGTCGAAGGATTCATCATCCCCTGAATCCTGGTCATCACCATACCACCAGAACCAATCTGAACCTTCAGCGATGTACATCAGGATCGTGGCTTCATCCAAAGCTTCGGGGCTGGGTGGCTGCCGCCTCCCATTAATATACATCTGTAGAAAATCGCGAGTTTGAACCAGATACTCCCAGGCGACATTCTCTTCTTCCTCACCAATCCAGGTGGAGAAATCATGATTGATCCACGACCCCGCCCACAAGCGTTCGATTCTTGGTTGCTCAGGGGCTATCTCGAGAAATTCCGAGGGGGTGACCGTCTTAATCAACTTGTCCTCGCTCAGTAAACGGTACAAAGTGTGGAGGACTTCTTTGCCATCGTTCTCGTAATATTCCCAGGCGTTCTCAAG
>JACUUU010000156.1 GCA_014859065.1 Anaerolineales bacterium | reverse complement strand
CGATGCCGTCAAGATGAATTTGGATTATATCCTGACAGCAGACCCTGCTCCTGTATTTGCCTTCCTGATTGACCGAGTAGAGGAAGTCATTGTGGTGGATGACTATACAGTCCAACTAAATCTAACCAGTGACTTCGCTCCACTGGCAGCGCACCTCTCCCATGGGGCAATCGCCATGGTCAGTCCTAGTGCTATCGAACAAGGTGAAGATTGGATGAACAGCAATGCCGTCGGCACCGGACCTTACATGCTGGAGAGCTGGTTGCCCGGTGAGCAGGTTACCATCACCCGAAACCCGGATTACTGGGGAGATGCTCCTGCGATCGATAATGTGATCTTCAAAGTTGTCGTGGAAGACGGTGCTCGCATCGTTGAAGTCGAAGCTGGCACTGCCGATATTGCTGTCCGTATTCCACCAGCCGAAGCAGGTCGTCTGGCAGCTAACCCCAACATCGACATCATTGAGACCCCTGGTCTACGCACAATTTACATCTTCTTCAACGTAACCGAAGAACCCTTTACCGATGTAAGAGTACGTCAGGCTGTGAACTATGGGGTCGATGTGGAAGGCATCGTGCGCGATCTGTTTGAAGGTGCTGCCCGGGTAAGTGATGCGCCAATCGCACCAGCCGTCTTCGGATACAGTGCCCAACCGGTGTATGCTCGTGATGTGGAAAGAGCCAGAGAGCTGCTAGATGATGCTGGCATTGCTGAAGGAACCACCGTGGTGCTCTATCACCCCACTGGACGCTACATCCAGGATGCTTTGGTCGCTGATGCAGTGCGCGCCCAACTCCGAGAGATAGGCCTGAACGTAGAACTGCGCACGCTAGAATGGGGTCAATATGTACCCAAGGTGCGGGAAGAGAAACCTGATAACGACATCCAGTTCGCCATGTTAGGTTGGGGCACAGTGACAATGGATGCAGATTACGGCCTCTTTGCACTCTTCCACTCATCCGAACATCCCCCGGGATTCAACGGGGCGTTCTATGACAACCCCGAGGTCGACCGGTTGTTAGATGAAGCCAGGGTAGTTCTGGATGAAGACGAACGTCGTCGCTTGTATGCAGAAGCCATCGAGATCATCTGGAACGATGCCCCCTGGTTGTTCCTATACAGCGAGCTGCAACTCACCGCAGTGCGGTCAAATGTCGATGGTTTTATCGTCCACCCTGACGAGAGCTTGATTGCAACCTTCGCCGACAAAGACTAACCCTCAAATCTTTTAGTATTGGAGACGGGATTTTCCGTCCCGTCTCCTTACTGGTTTAATTACGCAACCGCTCAGATATGATCAATTACATTATCCGCCGATTGTTCCTTGCCATCCCGGTCTTACTTGGCGCATCATTCTTTGTTTTCTGGAGCATTCGTTGGGTGCCGGGAGATCCTGCTCGAGCGATTGCGGGTGAGCTGGCAACGCCAGCTCTCATCGCCCAGGTGCGAGCAGAGTTAGGTCTGGACGAACCCATTTTGGTTCAGTATTCCATTTATTTGGGACGGACCATCCAAGGAGACATGGGCAACTCAATCAGGTCTGGGGTACCTGTGGCGGACGAAATTACCAGGCGCTTACCGAATACCCTCAAATTGGCAGCTGCCGGCCTGGTCCTTTCAGCCATCATCGGAATACCAATTGGCGTCTTCTCTGCCACGCGACCAAATTCATGGTTCGATGGAGGCAGCATGACTTTTGCCTTGATAGGGGTTTCCATGCCCATCTTCTGGTTAGGTCTCATGCTGATGATCTTTTTTGCCGTGCTGCTTCCCAGGTGGTTAGACTTAGCGGGACCAGTTCTTCCCCCAACAGGCAGCGAAACCTGGAAACACATGGTCATGCCAACCATCGCGCTAGCAGCCAATTCTATGGCGATCCAGGCACGTATGACCAGAGCATGCATGCTTGAAGTCCTGCGCCAGGATTATATCCGCACCGCGCGCGCCAAAGGTCTGATCGAGCGCCTGGTGATCTACAAACACGCTTTCCGCAATGCCCTGATTCCCATCGTCACCATCATCGGTTTACAATTTGGCACACTGCTGGGGGGTGCTGTCTTGACAGAAACTGTGTTCGCCTGGCCCGGCATCGGTCGCCTGCTTGTTGAAGCGATCAGCTATCGCGATTATCCAGTAATCCAAGGGGTCATTCTGGTCATCACCATTGGCTTTGTGCTAACCAATCTATTGGTGGATGTGCTCTACGCATATCTCGATCCACGTGTTCATTACGATTAGGCAATGATGTAATGGCAACCACAACCACCGCTATAGAAGCAAACACCACACGCCCGCTTATTGGTTATGGCCCGCTGCGGCGACTGATGCGTGCCCCCATGGCTATGGTTGGCCTCGCCATTGTCCTGGCTTTCATCTTCACAAGCCTGACAGCTGATTGGATTGCTCCCTACGATTACGATTTACCTGATTTTTCACTGGCGCGTAAAGGACCTAGTTCGGAACACTTACTAGGCAACGATGAGATCGGTCGAGATATGTTATCGCGGCTAATGCATGGAGCCCGTATTTCCCTATCGATCGGATTGACATCAGTGGCGATTGGGGTTTTCTTCGGTGTAATTATGGGTGTGCTCTCCGGTTATTTCGGTGGTGTTACCGACCTGGTCATCATGCGGTTTATCGACATCATGTTAGCATTCCCAAGCATCCTGCTTGCCATCATGATGGTTGCTTTTCTAGGTCCGAGCCTGGAGAATGCAATGCTGGCTATTGGGGTGATATCCATCCCGGTGTATGCGCGCCTGGTGCGCAGTTCCACGCTCACCATAAAAGAAGAGAGCTTCATCGAAGCGGCGCGCGCCTTAGGGGGCAACCATTTATTCATCTTGGGACGGCATATCCTGCCCAATGTGGTTGCACCGATCATCGTCCAATCGACCCTGCAGATCGCCGCAGCCATCCAGGCAGCTGCTGCGTTAGGTTTCCTGGGTATCGGCGCACCACCCGACGTGCCCGAATGGGGTAATATGATTCAAAAAGGGCGCACCTACATTATCTCAGCTCCCCATATTGTTGTCTTCCCTGGCTTAGCGACCATGCTCGTCGTGCTTGGCTTCAGCTTGCTCGGTGATGGTCTGCGCGATGCCCTCGATCCCCGGTTAAAATAGAGCACCTGCTCCGTCTCTACCTGGTTGAACAGCCCCCAGCTTGATCTATGATTTTATTTATTATCACACTATATCGGTCAGATCGAATCTTCTCGGCAAGGCCAAACATTTTACCGTTATAATAGCCTCATGCCTGCCAGAATCAAGCTACGCTGTCTTTTTGGGTTAATCCTGCTGGTCTTTATGCTCCAACCGGTGATCCGCGCAGACGCACGACCACCATTAGCCAGCCAACAACAGGCAAGCCAGGTAAGCGCTTACGACCTGATCATCGCCATGAACACACTGCGCATGTCTTACGGTCTGCCAGCGCTGATCGAACACCCCATCGTCAATGCAGTGGCGCAAGGCACAGCCGAGATCATGGCTGCCAACCAGATGTCCTGGCACATCGGAAATGTAGCTGGGCGGTTAGCCTCTGCCGGCTACGGCGGTGGTGCCAAAGTCTGGGCAACCGAAAATTTTGCCGTCGGTTACACCCACTCGATCGACACCATCATGGTAGCCTGGTCAGATGCTTCCCATATGCTTCCAGCAGTCAACCCGGCATACTGCCATGTTGGTGCAGGTGTCGCTAAAGCCGCCAATGGAATGACTTACTATGTCTTACAAGCTGCATACGTTTCAGGGCAAGCCTGTGGAGCATACAGCCCACCGGGCGGGACAGCTCCCCAACCGGGAGACAGCGAAGGTCAGGTGAGCCAGCCAATTGTGCCACAAATTATCGTGCCGGTTAAAATTGCTACACCAGATGAGAGAGGCCGTATCTACCATGAAGTGCAGCCTGGCCAATCCTTATGGGCAATTGCTGTGACATATAAAATCACCATCCGCGATCTGGAAATTTGGAATAACATCTCCAGAGATACGAGATTGAGAATCGGGCAGCGTTTGTTCATCCCCGGCAGCAATACAGAAGGTTACCTCACCCCAACACCGGTTGGCATGGTGAAGACCAGTACACCCGATCCCAACGGCAAGATCGTGCATGTCGTTCAATCTCACCAGATGCTTAGCACTATCGCGCGAGCTTACGGGGTGAGTGTCGATACAATTTTGCGCTTGAACGGCCTTCAAGTTGATTGGATCCTGCGTATCGACCAAGAACTAGTCATCGACCCCGGTCATGTGACACCCAGCCCTACTCCCCGGCCACTTACTCCAATCGAAAGACTGACCCCAGATGCAGACGGGAACTATTACCACACCGTGAGCACCGGTGAGAACCTGTCATTCATCGCCAGTCTCTACCAAGTACCCCTCAACCAGCTGCTTTCGTGGAACAACCTGAATCAAAACTCGATCATCCGGCCTGAACAGAAGCTGATCCTGCAAGTTACCCCACCAGCCACCGAAACCGCCACCCCTAGCCCTGTGACGGTGACACTAACAGCTTCCGGTTTCTCACCGACTACCACGCCCACCCAAACTCCGGTCGAAGAAGACACCAGCCTGACGTCGATGACTGAAACGACCCCAACCAATGACAGTAACGGGCTAGATTGGTGGTTAATCATTGGCTTCGCGGCAGGTAGTTTTTTCCTGGCAGCACTCTATACCCACTCTCGAAGAAAGCAGCAACCCGAACAATAACACCAAATTTGGATTTACAAGGCACAAGAGACTGTCCCAAAAGTAGGCAGCCTCTTTTCTTGTTTCTCACTTAGGACCATGTCCATGAATATAAATGACCGTTGAACCGCTAATTGACCCTAATTAATATCTCCCACTCTGAACTGTCCCTTGGATTCAATGGATTTTTTACACAAATAACCAATTTTCAATTAGTGAGATAACCTGGTCACGAAGTTTTCGACACTGAAAGTGTTCGTTTGCCAGGATGAAAAAAGCCCCGGATAAACTCTAAGGCATTTTGAAAGCATTATAAATAATTTTAGGGCATACCGTCGATCTGAATTCTATACTCAGCGATTTCGGAATAGTCATCTCGTAATGTAAAGTAATTCTTAAACGGGCTTATTTGTCCTGGTTCCAAATCTGTCGGTTGGGGGTGAATTGTAGGCTTGCCGTCACAATTTATCAAAACGTTTATTCAGGATCGCTGTGCTTATTGGTAAAAGATGTTCGGCAACTTCTCAGCCCCAGCATATACCAGCACCACAAAACCAGGCCTTGTATTGCTTGCCACTACTTTCAACCATACGACTCCCAATAGGATACCCTACGTTGCGTAGATCTAGGTAATTCATGCGCTTACGTATTCTATGGACATGTCGACCGACCCCATCAAGACATACCTAATCAGGGATTGCAGTATCTTGCCACCGTGCTTGGGTTTTTAAGTAAAATTTTCTGGAAAGTCAATGCCTATTTATGAAATATACTCTCGAAAGGTATTCAAGACAAAATCATATTGCACGAGCAAGTGGGCTAATACATCAGTGGCCACTTCTTATCCACTACAGCCAGTGTTCAGAGCTAATCTTAGAGATACAAACATAAAATTGCACGAAGGAACGAAGAATTAAAAAATCGAAATAGGCGATGATATTGGGCTGTATTTAGATGTACAACCCTTCAAAGATTATGCCCCAGCGTGTTTCTAAATTGAAAAAGTGAATACCACTTTCACTAGGGCCTTTGGCTGTGGTGAAGGCGACAAGTCCTTCGATGCTGTCCGTTCGGGCAGCGGCTTCAGAAAGTAGTCTTGCCCTGCGCATGGGGCTAGCCAGTTGAAAGGCACTCATGCTGTCCAACTGCCTCGAGCTGAAACGCCTGGGCTCGCTCTAACTCCTGCTATCCACAATATCAAATTCAGACCTTTATAAGCAAATCGCCACACATCCCAAGTCGCCTCCAACGAGTGGCTAGCTGGAATGACATTCCCTCTAATTTGCATTAATTAGGTTTATAGCCATACGCCACCACAATATCATCCGTGACCACATCTAGATTTTTGCTCAGGAAGTATTCACGAGTTCGCTTGGAATCCCTTTCCCGTTCTTCAGCTGGAAATTTCGCATACCACCAAGATGAGGAAATTGCAGCAAAGAAGTCGTAAGCCGCACCTCCATCCTTGAATTTGTTTCTCCATATTGCTCTTTTACTTTTAACCCCTGTTAGGTTTGATCTTTCGAGAAGCGCTCGGACATATTTTTCGGTTCTGGGCCACCATTCAAAACGATAACCTAAGACATATCGCTTGTTTATGCATCGGAGTGTGGAATCAATTGCTTCCCAATAGTGCTCTGGACCATGCGCTCCTACGCAAACAAGTCCACCAGGTTTGGCAACCCGTATCATTTCGTCAACAACGAGCTCCTGATCGGGCAATGTGCCGAAAGTCATGCCTGAGATTACTGAATCAAATGCATTATCTCGGAAAGGAAGTCTTTCAGCATCAAGCTGACAGTTCTTGAGTTTGACCTTGGAAGATGCATCCTTTGCTACAACCTCTGCAAGCATCAGATAGGAAATATCTCCACAGATGACAGATTCCGCTCCTTGATCAATTGCCACATAACCCAGTGCTCCTGTGCCGCAGCCTACATCAAGGACTTTCATTCCGCTGAAGTAAAAGCCCTCTAGCTGAATTCGAGCCGATCTGTCCTGCAGGTGAAAACCTAGCTCGTCGTAGCCATAGACATGGTCAGAATATTCGCCTTCATAACCACGTTTCACTCTATCTTTCATCCCAGCATGATCAGAAAAGCTTCCGGTAAAGAGAGATAGAAAGTTGTTCGCTTCGATTAAAAGTTTCATAGGGAGTGTTAACTTTCCCGACCATAATAGAGAAGGCATTGAAGTATTTTCTCCTATATTCCAGCTAACGATTTAAGGATTGATGTGGCGGTCAGAGCTAATGCCGAAGCCCAGTTCAACTTGCCTGCCACTACGCGCCTATTTGAATTACGAAAGCCGCCCTTCTTTTTGAGCAGCCTTGGTAGGCGCAGAGGGACTCGAACTTTATGTTCGCCGAACCCCCGACCTTTCGGATGTAAGCCGATTGTTCTAACCAGCTAAGCGCAGCCGCTACGCGCCCATCTGAATTACGAAAGCCGCCCTTCTTTTTGAGCGGCCTTGGTGGGCGCAGAGGGACTCGAACCCCCGACCTTTCGGATGTAAGCCGAATGCTCTAACCAGCTGAGCTACGCGCCCGATATACAAATTATACTCCAAAAACAAGTGGTTTATGGCCTCCTTTTTTATTTGAACAACTTGTTTGAATGTGATAAACTTTGTATAGCAAGGAAGATTTTTCTAAAAATATTACTTAATGAAACCTGGCAGCGTTACCTGGTATGTATTTATGGGTGACAGATCTCAGATCAAGCCAGGGCGATCTTCCTCAAGGAGTAAACCCATGTCATACGAGGAACGAATTCGCAAAGAACGAATAGAAATGTCCAAGAGTTTCGCTAAGCTGGCTGATTTCCTGCTGGATTCTTATGTTGAATCGGCGTTCATGACCGCAAGTGAATTAGCTCACGCCCTCGATCTCGATGCTGCCACGGTGGTTCGTTTTGCTCAACACCTTGGATATTCTGGCTTTCCTAAACTGCAGCGTGAGATTCGTGCCAGAGTGATGCGTGATTTACTCGTCCGTCCCGAAGAAGCCAAAGTGGAAGAATCCATCGCCGGAATTGTTTCCAAAGCCATGTCTGAGCTATCTATGGCACTGGAACAAACCCGCATATCATTGGACACTGATCAGGTAACCGAGCTGGTTAAAAAAATTGGAGAAGCTCGCCGCATCATTGTCCTGCCGGAAAACCCCGCCCAGGCCGCTGCCTACAACCTGGTTCACTTCCTCGAGCAAGGTGGTTTCCCAATCTACATCGCGCGTGCCGGGGTTGCTGACCTTGCCCGTACCGTACACACCGCTACCTCT
>JACUUU010000155.1 GCA_014859065.1 Anaerolineales bacterium | reverse complement strand
GAGGGGGCAGGCTGCTCCTGCTCAGCAGAAACTGGTTGGTCAACTTCAGTGTCCTGGGAGGGGGCAGGCTGCTCCACATCTTCTTGATCTTCGGAAGAAGGAATAGCTGCAGACTGTTCTTCATCCTGTTTCTCAGCAACTACTTCGGCGAGGGTAGTTTTCCAATCCAAATCAGTGTAAGCTGGAGAGTCAACTTTACGCAGGCTTAAACCAATTCGCCGTCGTTCAGGATCAATTTTAATTACCCGTAAAGTCACCACATCATCTTCTCTGACAATCTCTTTCGGATGACCAACGCGCTGTTCACTGAGTTCTGAGATATGGATCAAGCCTTCCAGGTCTTCGGAAATCCGGGCAAAAGCGCCAAATTTGGTAATATGGGTGATGGTGCCTTCCACCAACTGGCCTTCTCGAATATCACCAACCTTCTTTATCCATGGGTCTTCCTGAAGCTGCCTGATCGAAAGCCCAATGCGTTTACGCTCGTGGTCAATAGCAATAACTTTGACCTGAACCTCCTGCCCAACTTTCAAGACTTCACGTGGGTGTTCGATGCGGTCCCAAGAAATCTCAGACAAATGCACCAACCCATCTGCTCCTTGAATGTTTACAAATGCGCCAAATTCTGCCAGGCTGGTTACCCTACCGGACCGGGTATCACCTTCACCAAGTTCATCAAGAAGGCGATCTTTTAATGACTCTCTAGTTTCCTGCAAAGCTGAACGTTCAGACAAGATTAACCTGCGTCTTTGGCGGTCTACTTCAATTACCTGAACCTGGACAGTATCACCAACCATTGACCCCCATCTTTGTTCAGGTGTAGATCCAGCAGCATCCATTCGACGCAAGACACTAACCTGGGAAGATGGAATAAAGCCGCGCAAGTGCCCCATGGGGACAATCAAGCCGCCTTTGTTAAAACCAATCACTTGACCTTCGTAGAGGTCTCCAGACTGAAAAAGAGCCTCAGCTTGGATCCAATCCTGCTCCTCGCGTGCGCGCAAGTAAGAGAGAAGGACATTTCCATTTTGGTCTTCAGGACTTACCACATATACAGTTATTTCATTACCTGGGGCAAATTTGCTGCGGTCATCTTCCTCGAGCTGTTCAAATTCGCGAACTGGAATCACCCCCTCTGATTTTGTACCGATGCTGACTAATATTTCGGTTTCACCAATACTGGCAACTACCCCTTTGCGAATTTCTCCTTGCTTGGGAAAGTCCAGACCCAGGCCTTCTTCCTCCAATAGACTTTCCATAGAAGCTGGCTTTTCAGGATTTTGTTCGTGTCCGTTGTCTGGTTTTCTTGTCTCTTCGTCTGTCTTTGCCTCCTGCTCTTGGACGGCGTTATTCTGATCCATTATATTTTATTACTCCGACTGGTTAAGATGGATACACATTATAAAGGGTAATACATAACTTGGCAACCTTTGTTTAATGAATGTGTCTCGGTTATAATTTCGCTTAAGAGGTTATTAAATGCCGCCAATTTATCCATTTACAGCCATCGTGGGTCAAGAGCGCATGAAACGCGCCTTGATTTTGAATGCGGTTGCTCCACACATAGGAGGAGTATTGATACGCGGGGAGCGGGGAACAGCCAAATCAACTGCGGCACGCGCGCTGGCAGCTTTGCTGCCGCATGTTTCTGTGGTCAAAGATTGCCGTTTTGGCTGTGATCCCGATCATCCAACAACCTGGTGCACAGAATGCCGGGAACGCACTTCCAATGGAGAGCAGCTGCCCATCGAACTGCGTCCCACCTCTTTCGTCAACCTGCCCGTTTCAGCGACCGAAGATCGAGTCGTGGGAACTTTAGATATCGAGAAAGCGATCCAAAAAGGTGAGCGTCATTTTGAGCCGGGAGTGTTGGCTGCTGCAAACCGTGGTTTGCTTTACATCGATGAAGTAAACCTCCTGGACGATCATGTGGTTGACCTGCTGTTGGATTCGGCAGCCATGGGGATGAATATCGTAGAACGAGAAGGAATATCTTTCTCCCATCCAGCGCGTTTCATCCTGGTAGGCACCATGAACCCTGAAGAGGGCGATTTGCGGCCGCAATTGCTGGACCGTTTTGCCCTGGCCGTTGAAATACACGGCATTCGCGGTGCGCGTGAACGGGTATTAATCATGGAACGTAACCTGGCATTCGAGGCTGATCCCGATAAATTCAGGCAGCACTGGCTGCAAAAAGAGATAGAAATCTCTCAGCAAATCGAGAAGGCGCGAAATTTGCTGGAGAAGGTAACTTATACCAGTCGAGACCTGCTCTCAATTGCCTCACTGACTGCGTCGATGAACGTCGATGGGCATCGCGCCGATCTGGTCATCTTGAAAACCGCCCGGGCGCACGCTGCGTTCGAAGGGCGAACTGCAGTCAATGAAAGGGATATACTCCTGGCATCAGAACTGGCGCTGCCTCACCGGATCAAACGCGGTCCATTCCAGCAGGGTGAAGTAGATATCGACGATCTTCAAGAACGGATCGATCAGATACAATCAGCGGTGACGAGCGCCGGGGAGCCCGAGCCCATCCCAGAGGAAGAAAACCACAGTGGTAAAAAAAAAGGTTTGAGCCAGGAGAGTCAGGAAGAGGACTCTAGCCATGGTCCTATGGAACCCACTCCGCAGGACATTTTCAGTAGCGGCGACGCCAAGTGGTGGGAAGGGGGTGAAAAAGTTAAAGGAAGCCCAAAATTCGCGCCCCGAAAACTGGACACTCCCTTGGATCGCTTGACGCGCAAACAAGCCGGGCGACGTTCGCAAACCCGCACGGATCGTAAACGTGGCCGCTACATTCAAGCAAGATCTGCACAAGGTAAGACCACAGATTTGGCATTCGACGCAACCCTGCGGGCGGCAGCTCCTTACCAGAAGCAAAGACAAGATCTGCGTAAACGTGTGGCATTTGCTATTCGACCAGACGATTTTCAGCGCAAGATTCGCGTCAAGCGGACTGCTAATCTGGTGTTATTTGTGGTGGATGCATCCTGGTCAATGGCTGTAGCGGAAAGAATGGCAGCCACAAAAGGCGCCATCTTATCATTACTCACCGATGCCTACCAACGACGCGACCGCGTTGGTCTGGTAGTATTTCAAAAAGATCGCGCTGCACTGGTACTGCCTCCCACAAATTCAGTCGAATTAGCTCGGCGAGCCCTGGTAGATATCCCTGTGGGTGGAAAAACGCCTCTCTCGGCAGGTTTATATCTGGCACACCAGGTTTTGCAGCGCGAAAAAATGCTTCACACGGATGTGCTGCCATTAATGATCATACTGACCGACGGCGCGGGAAATGTCTCGATGAGCGGGATGGCTCCTCAAGAAGAATCACACCAGATAGCCGAAAAAATTGCCGAAGATGCCGTCCGCACAGTGGTGATCAATATGGAACATGCGGCTTTCGACCAAGGCTTAGCCAATGACCTGGCATATCACCTAAAAGCCCCCTGTTACACATTGCATGAGTTGAAAGCGGAGAACTTATATCGAGCTGTCAGAGAAGAAATGGCTAGCTGATATCATCTCCTACCTTTTCGATGCAGGCGCGTCTTTTTGCTACTAGATTGTTATTATGCCAACCACAGCCAGCCGACTGAGTAATTTAAGTGAATCCGTAATTCGAGAAATGACGCGTGTGGCAGACCTATATGGAGCAATTAACCTTTCGCAAGGATTCCCAGATTTCGATGCTCCAGCAGAGCTAATATCAGCAGCCATAAGAGCTTTGGAGGAAGGGCACAATCAGTATGCGCTCACCTGGGGCACTCCTCGTTTTCGACTGGCTTTGGCTAATAAGCAATCTCACTTTATGGGTCTGTCGATCAATCCAGAAAGCAATATTACTGTAACTTGTGGTAGCACCGAAGCAATCGTTGCAGAAAGTATGACCCCGGTCAACGTAGCACCAGATGAAGAATTGTTGTAAAATCATGCCTGCCCGAACTAGTCGATACCAGGGAATAGGTTTCCCAGGGAGATTTGCAGACGTATGACAACAGACATGTGGCTTGCGCTCGGCATCCTGGTCGCAGCGATCATCCTTTTTATTACCGAGTGGCTGCGAGTGGATGTGGTTGCCATTGGGGTGATGGTTGCCTTGATGCTAAGTGGGTTGGTATCCAGCGGAGAGGCTATTTCTGGTTTTTCTAATCCTGCAGTGCTCACTATCGCGGCGCTATTCGTGGTGGGGGGTGCGGTCATGCAAACCGGTGTGGCTGCGGCTATTGGGCAACGCATTCTACTTATCGCGGGCAGCAACCCTGTTCGATTGACCATCGTCATCATGCTGGCGGTAGCCCTGTTATCTTCAGTTATGAGCGATACAGGCACGGTGGCGGTTCTACTACCAGCTATTGTCAGTCTGGCAGCCAGCGCCAAGATCAGCAACTCAAAACTGCTCATCCCCCTGGCTTATGGTTCCTTGTTAGGTGGATCTACCACTCTGATTGGTACTCCACCAAATATCATCGTCAGTGACCTTTTACGCGAGCAAGGGCTGGAGCCATTCCGTTTCTTTGACTATACCCCGGTTGGTGTCTCATTGGTCGTAGCTGGAGTCCTTTTCATGGTGCTGGTTGGACGTAATCTGCTGCCAGATCATAAACCCAAACATGATGTCCAGCGTATCGAAACACCAGAAGAGCTGGTCGCCATATACCAGCTCCCTGAAAACCTCTTCCGCCTGCGAGTCTTACATAACTCGAATCTGGTTGGGAAAACCGCAGCCGAAGCTCGCCTACGACAGGATTTTGGGCTGACGATTGTTAATATCCTGCGCTCCAAACAACCTAAGAAATCATCGGGAGTGCTTCCTGAGCAAATAGGAGGAGACAACAACAATCAGAAAAGCGCGGATTATGATTCCATCATCCCAACTGCAGAGACAATCTTCAAAGAGGGAGATATCTTGATTGCTAAAGGGGAGACCAGCTATATCGGGCACACCGCGGCTTTCTGGAAATTGGGGGTGCAGCCAGCTCATCTGGATGAAGATGCGGGACAACCAGTCGAACAAGCCCTGATTTCAATGGAAGCCGGGGTGGCGGAAATCCTACTGCCACCACGCTCTTCTTTGTTGGGGCAAACCCTGGTGGAGTCAAAGTTTGGCAGCGTGTATGGGTTAACGGTCTTAGGGATCACTCGCCCAGGGAGCGATGATCCATTGAATTTAAAGGAGACCTCTTTACAATTTGGGGATACCCTCTTGGTTCAAGGTCCCTGGAAAAACATCTTATCCTTGAAAGATCGCCCGCGTGATTTTGTGGTCATGGGCGAACTCGAGGACGTGATGGGACCTCCAGCACGCACGAAAGCACCTATCGCGATGGTCATTTTAGGAGCTATGCTGCTGCTGCTGGTCATGGATGTGCTGCCTCTGGTTACTGCCAGCATGCTTGCCGGGTTAGCGATGATCTTGACTCGGTGTGTTACCATAGACCAAGCCTATGATGCTGTGGATTGGAAGAGTATTGTTCTCATTGCCGGTATGCTGCCGATGAGCATCGCTCTAGAACGGGTGGGTTTGGTGAACCTAGTCGCAAGCGGACTGACCGACAGCCTGGGATTAATGGGTCCCACCCTGGTTCTGGGAGGAATATTCTTTCTGACTTCATTATTCACCCAGGTTATATCAAACACCGCCACGACCGTGCTGATTGCGCCGATCGCTTTTGCTGCCGCTGCACAGCTAGACGTATCCCCTTACGCATTCATGATGGGAGTGGCTGTAGCAGCATCCATGGCTTTTGCCTCTCCGGTCGCTTCTCCAGCGAACACATTGGTTATGGGCGCGGGAAACTATCGCTTTGTCGATTATATTAAAGTTGGAGTACCCATGATCGTTATCACACTAATCGTATCCATGTTTGTTTTGCCACTCGTTTTTCCATTCTGAGTCGAACCTTATGCGGGTTTTTGTTTCGAAACCTAACTGCCCCAACACCAGAACAACTTTAGCCTCCCTATTTTGCGTAATTCTTATCACCAGTGTAATTCTGACAGCCTGCAGATTACCCAGCGTTGACCCAAACGGCACGGCGACCAGAGATGAGTCAAAACAAGCCACTGTTACTGATGTGCAGAATACGCTTATTTCAGCTACAGAGACAATCTCTCCAACACCTACCTTTACACCAACGCCAGAGCCAGAAATGTTTAGCCAATATGACCTGACAGTTCTCTTTGACTATGAAAACCCCCACCTGGCTGTCGATATGTCCCTGACTTATCTCAACAAGAGCGAGGAGACATTGAATGAGATCCTGCTGGTTGTCGATGCAAACCGCTACGCGGGCGCATTTCATCTTCAAGAAATCGCCTGGGAAGATGGTCAAGTAGTGTCTGATGCTCAATTGGATGGTATCCGCCTGTCTCTGCCCCTGCAGCAACCATTGAATCCCCAGGAGGAGGTCTCCCTTTCGATTGCCTATGAGATTTACCTGCCCAATAATCGCGACTATTTCGGCTACACCGAACGGCAGGCAAACATCTCAGATTGGTACCCATATTTGCCTCCATATATCCCCGGCGAAGGTTGGTTGGCGCGCGATCCAGGCACGATTGGGGAACATTTAGCCTATGATATGGCTGGCTTTAACGTAAGGATCAAACTTGCCAGCCCTACAAACCCAGAAGGCTTGCCATTGGTCATCGCTGCCAGTGCAAGGGCGGAGTTCGACGGCGAGTGGTACAACTACCGCCTGGAGCCGGCACGCACCTTTGCCTGGACGGTAAGCCATCTTTACCAGGTTCAACAAACAACCGTTGGTGACACGACAGTTATCGGTTACGCCTTCCCTAATCACCAGGAAGCAGAAGATACCGCTTTGAGAGAGACTGCAAATTCCCTGGAAGTCTTCAATGAACTTTTCGGCCCATACCCTTATGACACCCTAAGCGTGGTTGAAGGAGATTTTTTAAACGGCATGGAGTTCTCAGGCTTGTTCTACCTTAGCCATGCTTTTTATGATTTCTATCCAGGGAATCCGATGGGCAACCTTACGATTATCACCGCACACGAAGTGGCACACCAATGGTTCTACGGCCTGGTTGCCAACGACCAGGCACTGGAACCCTGGCTGGACGAAGCAACCACAACTTACAGCGAGGTTCTGTTCTACGAACATGTCTATCCGGAATTGGTTGAGTGGTGGTGGAATAACCGCATTTATTTCCACCAGCCAGTTGGGTGGGTGGACAGCACAATTTACGAGACAGGAGCATTCTACCCCTATCGAGACGCTGTCTATCTGCGGGGGGCAATGTTCTTACAGGACCTGCGTGACCTGATCGGCGAGGAGGCTTTCTTTTCTTTCTGGCGAGAGTATGTCGAGCGATATAGCAACCAGCTAGTAACAGGGGATGACTTCTTCAATCTATTGGGCCACCACACGTCTGCTGACATAAGTGGGTTGCTGGCAGAGTATTTTCGAACGAGATAGCCGCCAACTCTCCCTGCATGCTATTAGATGTGCTGCACCTTCATAAGGAGTTTTTGGATGAAAGAAGAGTTTAAGGATGGAAGACCTAGAGAAAAAGAAAATCCGGTGGTTATCGTGAGCGGGGCATCCCGCGGCTTAGGTGCCGCCGCTGCAAAGATCGCTTCCCGGGCTGGCGCCCGGGTTGTATTGTGTGCGCGTAGCGAGCAATACCTCAAATCACTGGCGACCGATATCTTTTCCAAAGAAGGCCAGGCACTGGCAATCCCAGCGGATGTGAGTATCCCGGATGATTGCCAGCGAGTCGTCTCCGAAACAGTTTCTCTTTTTGGCCGCATAGATGCCTTAATCAACAACGCCGGGGTTCTTGAACCGGTTGCCCCGATCTCAGACTGGGACCCTGATGGATGGAAATATAATTTCACGGTCAACTTGCTTGGGGCGGTCATGTTAGTGCAAGCCGCCCTGCCTTTCCTGCGAGAGCGATCAGGACGGGTCATCAATGTGTCGAGCGGAGCCGCCATCAATCCCATGCCGGGCTGGGGCGCATACTGCTCCTCGAAAGCTGCCCTGAACCAGA
>JACUUU010000154.1 GCA_014859065.1 Anaerolineales bacterium | reverse complement strand
TAATAGCGATAACCCACATAGATGCTCTCGCGATATTCGACCGTGCGCGGTCCACCAGGGAAACAATCGTGGGCAGGGTGATCTTCCCAACGCAGTGGGAAGGTTTCTGCCAGCTTGCCACTGGGATTGACCTCACCATAGAGCAGTTGGGCGACCGCGCTGCCGCCACCTTGTCCACCTAGATAAGCCTCCAGAATGGCGGGCACCTGGTTGTGCCAGGGCATTTCTACCGGCGCGCCGTTCATCAATACCACCACCACATTGGGATTCACTGCCGCCACAACCTCAATTAAAGCGTTGTGCTGCTCCGGCATGCGCATATCTTCGCGGTCGACTCCCTCAGATTCATAGGAATCCGGCAGACCAGCGAAGACCAGCACCACTTCCGCCTGCTGCACAGCCTCAAGCGCCTCCTTGATCAGGGCTTCATCCACCGAGATGGTTTTGGAATGATAACCAGGAGCATAAACGACCTTGTCAACTCCGCCCAACCTTTCAGCAATCGCCTCAAAGGCATTCTCCAGGCGGGTAGGTGTTACCATCGAGCTACCCGCTCCCTGGTAGCGCGGGATTTTGGCAAACTCCCCAATCACCGCCACCTTTTGGTCAATTGCCAGCGGCAAGATACCACCTGCGTTCTTCAACAATACCGCCCCTTCGCTGGCTGCCAGTCGCGCCAGTTCGTGATGGTCACCTTTGTCGCCTTCACCTGGATCGGAAGTGCCCGCGGCGGCTTTATCGATCAGCCTGAGCACCCGCTCCACCGCCCGGTCGAGCACCTCCATGGGTAGCTCACCCTGGTTCACTGCCTGGATCACCCTTTCGTCGTGCACACCTTTCAGCCCCGGCATCTCCAGGTCCAACCCCGCCGCCAAACCAGCCGCGCGCTGGTTGACCGCTCCCCAGTCGGACATTACCAGGCCATCGAATCCCCACTCCTCTAGCAGGATGCTGGTGAGCAGCTCGCTGTGCTCGCTGCAGAATTCCCCATTGAGCCGGTTATAGGCAGCCATCACCGTCCAGGGTTTTTCTGCCTTGATTGCCTCTTCAAAGCTGGCAAAATAAATTTCACGCAGGGCACGCTCATCTACGATAGCATCGATGGTGAAGCGGCGGTGCTCCTGATTATTGGCAGCAAAGTGCTTCAGTGAAGCGCCAACCCCTTTACTCTGCACGCCATGGATATATGCCGCTGCCAGGACTCCCGACATGTAAGGGTCTTCCGAAAAGTACTCAAAATTGCGCCCACACAAAGGCGAACGTTTGATATTGGCACCTGGTGCGAGCATTACCCCCACCTGTTCAACGCGCGCTTCCATTCCGATCGCAGCCCCCACTGCGCGCATAAGCTCCCGATTCCAGGTGCTTGCCAGGGTGCAGGCGGTCGGAAAGCAGGTGGCTGGCACTGCCTCACTGGCGCTAAAACCCTGCTGGCTGTCCTTTTGCTTGCGTAAGCCATGGGGTCCATCCGTGATCAGCACGGAGGGGATGCCAAGTCTAGCGATGCTCTTTAGGTACCACTGGTTTTCTCCAGAACACAGGGAGACTTTTTCTTCAAGAGTAAGGGACTCCAGGGCTGCTTTGATATCAATAGCTTGGGGCTTGGTTTCGTTGGTTATGACTGTCTCCTGTCTTAAAGCAGCGCCAGAAACTCTGCTACAGAAACAATTGAGATCCCCTCAAATGCTCCCATGTCTAAAAGATCAGCATCTCCAGATAGAATCACATCAGCTTTACCTTCAATGGCTGCCTCTAAGAAACGGTTATCCCTGGCGTCTCTACACGCATCGATCTGCATCTCAGGGATAACCAACTCCCCCCGCAGACGGATAATGTTAATCAGCGCGATGATGTCATCCGAGTGGACGTGATATTTATGTTGGATATGCGGTAGGCTGAGCACATCAACCAGTTCGACTATTATCGGCACTGAATATATAATTGAAAAATTTCCGTCCCGCAGATGTTGCAGAACCAATCCAGATACCCCCTGCTTTCGGATGAGCGCGCTTACCAGCACATTTGTGTCGATGAAGGCGCGCAAAAATTATTCCCGACGTGCCGCTTTGATGTCAGCAGCAATTTCTTCATCGCTATATCCGTCATTAACATCAGCCAGGTGATCCCAAACTTGATCGAAACGAGCTAGCACTTCACTTTCCTGGAGTTCCTGAAAGCGCAGGTAATCCTGATAAGAGATAAGGACCGCTTCGGGACGGCTTCCACGGGTTAACACAAATGGAGTCCTTTTACGCACCACTTCGTCAAAAACCGAACGGAAGCGACGTTGTAGTTCTGTCACACCGATAATTTTCTGCATTAAGTTCTCCTCAGGCACATATTCCTGTATATATTTTACTATATATCCCCATCCGTAGTTCCTATATTTCAAAGTAACATTCCCGTTATCATAGCTCGGAATTCGCCCACTATGTTTTATCCTGGAGAAACACCATCATCACCTTTACCTATACGCTTCCCCTCCCACACAGCAAGCACCCCTTTTACTCTTTCAAACACAATTGAGCGCGCATCTGCTCGAGTAAAACCCTCTGCCAGGAGCGAATCATACTCGGTTTCCTCGTGGCGGATATGAGCGATAACGGCTAACCGCACAGCTTCATCATCCAGGTGCTTGGCATCCTGCGAACGCCCTACACGTCCGCTGTATCTCTGGCATGCAAATGCAGAAATGACATCTCTCTTCCCGGAGGGCAGCCGGGGTACAACTGGCGCACACTGGCTTCAAAATTCTCCACATACTTCCGGTCGAGTTTTTCTCTCCGTTCAGCTTTCCGTTCTCTACGGCGCGCTCTAACCTCGCTGTCATCCAGGCATTCTTTTTCAGCCTGCTCCAGAGCCCCTTCTTCAACCAGCAGTCCCTGTCGCTCGTAGCGCTTGCGTGCCTTGCTCCACTTCAATACCACGGCTGAGAGAGTTGAGTTCTTACGCGCTCGCCGGGTTTAAGTCGCGTCCCCTGCAAGTAGGAACACCAGATGATCCAGGTCAGCGTACGACAGGCACAGCGCCTCTTGCTCTTCAACCAACGTGGTCCTGGCTTCCAATACCCGTCCACCACAGGGACATCCGCTCACCGAGAGAGAACTCTTACGGGATATCGCGATCTTTGAGTTGGAAAACGGCATCACACTGGGCATTTTCGGACTGATCGGAGAAGATGCTGTATCTGTTGCCAGCGATACCGGCGATTTCGAATTTCTTGACCGCCACCAAACCGCGCAGAATATGATTGAGACTTCACAGGGTAGCAACGTTGACATCATTGTTGCCATTACACATTCCAGCCTCGACGAGGATATCGATCTCGCCCAAAATGTGTCCGGCATTGACATCATCGTGGGAGGGCACAGCCATACCGTTCTGTCCGAGAGGTCATTGTGGGTGATACCATCATCGTACAGGCCAGGTATAACTACCTTTACCTGGGACAATTGGAATTAGCCTATAACCATGGGACCGACAAGATAACCATCCTCAATGAAAAGAATAATAATCCTTATTTGATTCCCGTTGACGGCAGTATCCCTCCACACCCAGAAATTTCACTAATGGTAGATGCCTAAACGGGTAAACTAAATGATCTGGTACAGCAGTCGTACCCTTCGATCAGTTCGACCAGTTTATCGCCCATTTGCCTAATGGGAAAGAGCTTAATGTCGGGCACGCCGTCGTGGAATAAGCTGCCTCCCTACCTGTAGAAGCAGACGGTTTACCACAGATTCCCCAGTACTACCAGAATACATTGAACCACATCCCCGGTTTCTTACATCCCCTATATCGCCTTGGATTACTTGTTGCTGGTCGTTATCCTCTTAGGGATTACCGTGCTGATCGTATTACTCATAAAAAGAAAGCGCCGCTATCGAAGGGCTTAATAGCGCCCAGTTTTTCATTTGCTGAAAACGAGTACACGAATATTGCCTGTTTCTGGCAGGAAGTTTTCTTAAGCCATTAACTGTTAAATTATAAAAATTTCCAGGTTTATGATGTCAGTTCTCCTCATCAAAATGAAATGCGAACAAATGATCGTGGTAAAATCACATTCAGAGCTGAATATGTAATAATCGTGATACCATAGATCTAAATCAAATCTTTTCCTTTTATAAAGTGATTTTGAAAATTGGTGATTGTATTTGGGTGTATACTGATTACGGCGATGATATCTAATTATTTTTTCTTAAAATGTCTTTTCATCCAGGTTTATGGGTAATCTAGAAGGAATCTAAACAATGACGCGGATTAGAAATAACGTAGGTGTATCAGAAGTGGTCCAACAAAGTGACCAAGATTTGAAGATCATGATTGGACACGAGAGGATATGTGATTGCCCACCTAACCATATCAATTGTATGACTGCCAAAGAGTGGATGAAGTCACAGATCGGCGTCTGGCAATTTTCTTATGAAGGGAGAGACATTAGAGATAAGAAAAAGCATCCAGCTACTTACCCGATAGCTCTCGCAAGAAGGTGCATTGATCTCTTTACTCACCAAGGTGAGCTTGTTGTCGATCCTTTTGTGGGCTCAGGCACCACCCTGGTGGCAGCGAGGGATGCCAATCGAAACGCTGTGGGTTTTGATCTACATAAGCCTTATATTGATCTAACAAATGAGCGCTTACAAAATCGGATGTTGTTTACCGACACAGAACAAGTAGTTGTGGAAAGTGATGCACGCAACATCCCTGACTATTTAGAACCAGAAACAGTCAGTCTCTTTTTGACATCACCCCCTTATGCAAATTTGCTAAACCGAAAACGTAAAAATAAAAGCCGAAAGGGAGAAGATAGAAAGAATGATCAATTTGGAAAGGTGGAGCAATACAGCCAAGACCCCCGGGATCTAGGAATTCTGCCGTTAGAAGAATACGGAAAAGCGATGGGGGATATATTCAAGAATTTGTTACCATTATTAAAATTCAAAGGACATTGTGTGATTAATGTGCCTGATATGTGGTGGGAAAATCAAAGGATAACCATCCACATCACCATTATAGAAGCCTTGAGAAATGTGGGATATGAATTAAGAAACATTATTATTTGGGATCGCACGAATATTGTAAATAGGATTGGCATTTTTGGCTGGCCCAGAAACTATATCACGATGGGGGTGACATTCGAATATCTACTGCATTTCTGGAGACCTCCAAATGGATCTAAAAAGGCGGATATCTCTGCTAATGAGACGTGTCAGAGACGAAGGCGGATTACCACCTTCAAAGCAAATTGTTCAGGAAACCTTTTTTAGACTAGGATATACTCCAGAAACTTTAGAATCAGAAGATGTATTACTTAACTTCAACAAAATTTTACGAGTAATATGGGAGGAAACCCTTGTTACTCTTGAGCGGTATGAAGAAAGGAGCTATGCAGAGGGGATACCAAATGCTCTAATGAGAGAATTTCCAGAGGATGTTGACAAGGCTGAAAAAGTTTCACAAGAACGGGGCTTCAAGGCCGGGGTCTTGACACTCTTTCAAAGTTGGTATCCTTACTTACGAATGACATTTTTGAGTGTTGGGCAGAGCCGAAAAACACGAGGCGGTAAAGATTTTGAGCTGCAAATAGAAGCACTTTTAGACTTGGCGCGTATTCCTTACACCAAACAAGAGAGACACAACCGTACTGATTTGATTCTTCCAAACGTAGATTCGTTCCTACAAAACAGGAATATTACTATGGTAGTATCGATCAAACGTACATTGAGGGAGCGATGGGCTGAAGTTGCTGAAGAACTGTTTAATCTCAGGTCACCTAATGTTTATCTATTCACTGCAAATGAGAATGTTTCCGAAAATCACGTAACCAGAATATGCAATGATTACAATATACATTTAGTAGTTTGGGACGATATTAAGGAAAAGAAGTTTTCAGACAGGAATTTAGTATTGAGCTATACAGAATGGGCTACAGAGAGTTTACCTCTCATGAAAAGTTGGTGGTAAGCTAGATTACCGTTATTCGCTTTTTAGTTGTCAACTTCAAAGTATTCATCTCTGAAACCTACCTCATCATCTTTTCTGCCTAACCGATCGATTCTGCCTTCTTCTGGTCGTTGTTCTCCAAGGCCTCTTCCTGCCTTTCGAGGCCAAAACCCTGCTCCATTAATTTGTTCAACCTCCTTATAAAGCGAACCGCTGGGCCTCCATCTGTCACCTCGTGATCGAAGAAGACCGTCATGCTCAACATCTCTCGGATTGATATCTCATCACCAATAACACCTGGTTTCCTGGCGATGTTGCCCAGCGCAATAAACAATGGATGGATACCAATCGGGATACCCCACCCATAACCACTGTAATTACCAAGGTTGCCGACAGAGGTAACTACCACTGTCCCCATCATTCGCTTTGCCTTGAAAGGGTCTCTCATTAAATTCCGCCAGACAAGCAAATTTCGCAGAAACCTTGGCATCCTTGTGAAAACCCTGGTGAGGTACACATTTCTTTCAGATCCAACTTGCACCTCCCCAATTTGCAGGCTTGCTTTCTGAGCGTTCCGTATCTCGTCACTTATCTCTTTGACCGTTTTTTTATTGGCCCGCCTGACAATGTAAGGCATTGGTAGTGTTTCAGCAGTATTGGCACTGTCACCAACAGACCTTTCTACCAGAACGGATATATCCACATCCTCAAATAGAACCAGGCTCTTCCTTCCTTTTCGCATGGCATGCATATGTCTATGTTCACTCACTGCCTTCCCAATGCACGCTACCACCCAACCGGTCAGGGAGAGTCTCTCCCCAGTTCTTACTTTCAATTCTTGTATAAATTGGCGAGCCTGGGTTACATCAATTTCCAATAGTAGTGGTATATGGTGCTTTTTCTTCCCAAGGTCCAAAGTGTCAATCGTTGGATTACGAAACTCAGGGAATCTGCGCTCTTCATACCTTCCAATATCATCCATATCATCCCTCATCAAACTGCCCCTCATCTCCAGTTGGCAACTGTAATTATTCTCCCACCTTTTAAATTAAGTCATCTTTTCGCTACGAATATTGCTCCAGCAATTGCTGAGATTATACGGCATCCCATAAAAAGTCTCATCGCCAACAATAATCATCTTCCAGACTTTCATTTAATATCAACTTACCTTACAACGACTATGGAGCAGGCAAGCAATCAAGCTTTCGCGACCCGCCTCTCACACTCAGCCACAATCCCGTCCAGCTGCTCTTTTACCTGCTCTGGTAAAGGTGAGACAGAATGTTCTACCAGCATCTGGCGCACTTTCTGACGCGCTTTTTCTACCAAGTCCGGCGTGTCATGCTCCTCAACCGATTCTCGGCTGGTGCGTGTGATCAGGTCTGGAGTTAGCAGTTCCTTGCGGTGATATTGCCGGGTGTGGTTGGTAGCGAGATATGCCCCTCCTGGACCTACCTGATCGATCAGATCCAGCGCCAGGCTTTCCTCATCCACCTCTATCCCCTGCAGTAAACGCCTTACCATGCCTACCAGCATATCGTCAAGCACCAGCTGTTCCATGCAGAAAGACATCTTGGTGCCCAATGTAGTCAGGTTAACCAGGTCAACACCGGCCAGAGCGGGGGGCAGTAAAGTCATCAAACGTTCAAGCACTGATTGGGCACCCGCTGCGTGTGCGTCCGTACCGGTGCTGACCAGACAGGGCAGCCCGCAGAACTTTGCCAGCCGGGCGACAGCAGCTCCCAACAAGCCGATCTCTGGAGCTCCTGACAGGTTCATCCCACTGCGCATGTCCGGCACGGACGAGGACATACCATAGATCACCGGTGCGCCTGGGCTAACCAACTGCGCCAGGGTAACTAACGCCAATATCTCAGCGTGGGTAATCACCAACTCTCCCGCCAGTGTCACCGGGGCAGTGAAGCCCGCCATGGGGTGTGCATGCAGAGTCACAGGTAGACCGCGGCTGGCAAATGCCTTTAAGACTGTCAGCTGGCTAGAAACCAAACGTAGAGGTGAGGTGGATTCAGCCAGGGCAGTGATGATCGGTTTTTTGCTCAAAGCTTGCTCTCCCCCCACA
>JACUUU010000153.1 GCA_014859065.1 Anaerolineales bacterium | reverse complement strand
CTGTGAGGATGGTCTTGGTGGATGGTGCCAGGTCGGCAGAGCCGCCGGTGAGCGCATGCACGCGTTGAATGAGGGCATTTAGGACCCTACCGGAAGCCTCGCGGGTAGAGATTGGTTTGTGGCTTTCACCGAAGATATCCCCTAGACCCTCATCCCAACCATCCGGGAGCCTGCCGTGCATGGCATTTTCAAATTCACTTGCCAGAAGCGGATTCGTCTGCTTCCACACATGCCGGCTGCGCTCCCAGCTCTTTTCAGCCAGCTTGCCGCGCTCAAGTGCCTGGCGCATATGCGCCAGCACTTTCTCAGGCACATAAAATGATTCTAATGGCCAATCCTGGGCTTGTTTGGCTGCCAGCAGCTCGGCTTCACCTAAGGGCTCGCCATGGGCGGAGGCGCTGTCCTGCTTGGTCGGGGCGCCATAGCCGATATTGGTGCGGCAGATAATCAGGCTGGGTTTTTCGGTTTCGGTCTGAGCGGCGTGAATGGCAGTGTCAATCGCTTCTGGATCATTACCATCCACAGGACCAATTACCTGCCAATGGTAGGCTTCAAAACGGTGGGCAACATCTTCGTCAAAGGCGATCTGGGTGCTGCCTTCAATCTGGATGCCGTTGTCATCGTACAGGTAAATCAGCTTGCCCAGTTTCAGCTTCCCAGCCAACGAAGCTGCCTCGGCTGTTACCCCTTCTTGCAGATCGCCGTCAGATACGATGGCGTAAGTGTAATGGTCGATTAAGGGATGTTCAGGCTGATTGTAGTGACCAGCCAGCCAACGTTCGGCAATTGCCATGCCCACGCCATGTGCAAAGCCCTGCCCCAAAGGTCCTGTGGTCACCTCGACCCCAGGTGTCAGGGCATACTCCGGATGTCCGGGGGTTTTGCTCCCCCACTGGCGGAAACGTTTTAGCTCTTCCAATGGCAGGTCGTATCCGGTGAGATAAAGCAACGAGTACAATAATGCCGAAGCGTGCCCAGGCGAAAGAATGAAGCGATCGCGGTTCACCCAATTTGGATTGGCGGGGTTGTGCTTGAGGAAACGGTCCCACAGGGTATAAGCGACAGCTGCCGCGCCCATGGGCGTACCCGGATGTCCGGATCCAGCCTTTTGGACGATATCTGCTGCCAAAAACCGGATGGCTTTAACGGATTGGATGTCAAGTTCAGTTTGGCTCATTTTTAATTGATTGGAAATCGATTGTTTCCTTTTGGCTCCATTATTCAAGATCGATGTCTTACACTGCACTTGACAACATGGGTGCTGCATCTTCTTACTTCGTTACTCTGCTCCTTCACGGGATTCAATATCAAACCCGGAGCGGTTTACTTCACTAACACTCCCAACCAGGATAATGAAGCTAATAAGATAAAAGGAACCCCCATTTAAATTATTTAATGGGAAGCCGCGTTATCATCCAGTAACCAGGTAATTTTCCCTTCTACCGGTTTGATCCTTTGGGCTGGCCAGCGAACAGGTTCTGGAGGACCGTTACGGGTCATATTAACAGCATAGGCTTTATCTTTGCCTGACACCATAAAGATCACATTCCTGGCGCTGTTGAATACCAGGGGTGTCAGCGTTACCCGCCAGGCAGGACGTTCCTGATAGTCTGCAGTAACTGCCAAAACTGGGGATGCCTTCTCCTCTGAGTTGATTGTGCCCGGGAACAATGAAGCGGTATGCCCGTCGGCGCCCAGCCCCAAAAAAGCCAGATCAAAACGCGGCCACTTCTGCTGACCATCACTGAAACTTTTTAATATTTCACGATATGCTTCGACAGCTTGATCAGGATCGATTTCACCACGTATTCGGTGCAGGTTGCCGCCAGGGATCTTTACCTTTGAGAAAAGAAATCTGAATGCCTGACCGAAATTGCTCTCGGGGTGATTTGGCGGCACGAGTCGTTCATCACACCAGAAAAAATGGGTTTGCTCCCAGGGTATGCTCAGCGCGTAAGGTGGTTTCGAGAGAAGCTGAAAGAGCTGTTCAGGCGTTCTGCCGCCCGAGAGCGCCACCAACACTCGGCCCCTTTCTTTTAGAGCTATTTCGGCATTTTGGGCGAATAGTTCCGCCGCCTCCTGGCTCATAGAACCAATGTCCTTGAAAACGATCGTGCTTGAATCAGGAGACATTGTCATTTTCATCCCTACTGGCAGATTTGATTTGCTCAAAACCATGACAGGCGGCGCCAAACAAGGCAATATCTGGTTTCAGAATCACGTGCACTGGAATATGTGAGAGCAGTTCTGTAAAACGTCCTTTTCTGATAAAAGCCTCTCTGAAACGCACTTTATCGATTCTAGAGAGGATGCGGGGGGGAATCCCGCCGCCGATATATATCCCCCCAGTTGCCATCACTTTGAGAGCCAGATTACCTGCTTCACTGGCGAGGATATCGAGGAATAGATGAAGCGTCTGTACACTGATCTCTGCTGTTTCTTCCACAGCAGATTGAAGGATCACTCGGGTAGCATCCGTTGCAGAAGCTAATGATGCTCGCAGCCACTCGGGCTCTTCAATTTTTTGGACTTCGTGGATGAAGGCGTACAGATCAGGGATTGCTCTGCCAGAGCAGGCACGCTCATAGCTCACGTGCTCCAGTTTTGCCTGTAAATATTCCAGCAGTTTCATCTCTGTCTGAGTAGCTGGACCGAAATTGGCGTGCCCTCCCTCAGAGGGATGGGCTCGATAGTTCGTCCCATCCCAGGTGAGAAATGCCTCACCTAGACCCGTCCCCGGCGCGATGACTCCCACTGCGCCGCGCGGTTTGCTTTCGCCTGGAATAAGTGGGTGTAGATCGGCAGGGGTTAGGTTGGGTACTGCATGAGCGGTCGCTAAAAGATCATTGAGCAGCTTGACTGGCATTCCATCGATGAGTTCACTTAGTATTCCAGCATCGATAGTCCAGGGAAGGTTAGTTACCTCAGCTCGATCTCCCTTTACTGGACCAGCAACTCCGAAGCTGGCACCTGAAACGCTCACCTTGTTCTTAGCCAAAAACTTCTCTACAATCTCATGTAGAGAGGCAAAGTCCTGACTTGGGTAACTCTCTTTTGTTATTGGATTAAATGGGCCAGTTTTCTTGGAAAACAAAGCCAACGCTGTTTTGGTACCGCCGATGTCAGCAGCTAAATAGAATTCGCTCATAGTTGATGATCCATCCTGTTTCAAAACCATAATTTCAGATAGTCGTTGTTTTCTTCCTCTTATCACATTTGGCGGTGATCTATTGGTTTAGTATGCTGGATTCTGGAATAATCCAGTTTGCTGTTGCCACGAATTGTTGGTCGGGGCTATATATGGATATCTGTCAGGTATCTTTGATGAGGGATAAGCTCTAATAATCAAACCTACCATAGTATACAACCATTCTTCCAAAACCATGTGCGTGATCCGAAATGTTGATCAAAATGCATGACATCAGGACTATTGCTTTGTTCAGGTTGAAAGTACATTTTTACGCAGATCAAAAAGATGCCTGGACAAAGCCTGGATTGTTCTGTCAAACGTGTTTCTATGATTGGGAGCGTTTTTAACAGAACATAAGGTCATGCAATGACTACAGAGTCATCACTACCAAAAGGGTTTGGAACATATTTGTCGGCAGTCTCATCGTTCATCCAGCGATCATCATCCAATAGATAGCGGAAATAATATTCTTGACCGGCTTTTAGTGTAACAGAAGATTTAAAACTGCCATCTTTTTGCCGTTTCATGGTTATGCAGGTCTTTTCCCACTCGGTAAAATCACCACACAAATAGGCGTTCTCTGCATTGGAACCAGCGGGTATTTCAAAAGTAATCCGGCAGGTTTTTCCATCTTTAGAATAGGCCTTGCGTATCATCAAAATCTCCAAATTTTTTGATAAATGGATGTATTAAACAGGTCATTTCTTTTCAGGTATTCGATCGTTGTACTCGGGCTATAGCTTCCAGGTACGTTTGAACTGTGGCGACATATACTGCGTGACTCCACGTCAACGGACTGACTGATAGGGGAGCGTTTGTATATGGGTTCACCTGTTCGGCAAGCACCCCGCTGGGCAGGGCACGGTTAGATACCCATTCCAGCAGCTCCAATGATGGCTGCAGATCTTCAGGTTTTTGTGCCGTAACTGCATACCACTCTGCCAGCCACAAAGTTGTGATGAACCAGGGGTTTCCAGGCACATTCTCTATATCCTGGCTGATTTGGTGGTAGCGGTCATTTTCATAACGGGCAATACCCCCAACTTCTGTTTTGACCCATAAGCGCTCACGAATAGCCTGCATGGTGGCAGTGATCTTTGGATCATCCGGAGCATACATGCCAAATTGCCACAAACCTACGAGGGAGGCATCTATTGTCTTATCCACTTCCCAGCTACCATCCGATTTATGATTGATCATTCGAGCAAAGCTATTTGTGTCTGCTTGCCAAAGATGCCGGTCAACACCATCCTTAACATCGGCTGCTGCCTGCATATACTTCTCATACAGGTCTGTTTCTCCAAAAGCATGGGCAAAGTTTGCGGCAGCTCTGAGTCCCCCGTAGACTGAGCCAACCGTCCAACCCAGGATGCCATGGCGCTCTTCCCACAGATCATAGCTGGGGTATGGTAAACCTGTGGCGGGATCACGAAATTCAACCAAAAAATCAGCCATCGGACAGATCAAGCTCCTGTACAGAGGCTTGATAAAATACACATCCCCGAAACGGTCAAAATGTTCCCAAAGAGCCCAAAGCACCAGGGCAGTCTCATCCTCTTGGATTGGCAAGTCTTTTTTCCCATTACGGTACCAGGCATGCCAGGAGGAAGCCAGAGAACCATCAGGGTTGTACTTGTGCAGTAGATATCCTTGACTGCTAAGTGCCCTTTGTGTAAATTGGAAGAATGCCCGTGGCAGGTCAAGATAGCCAGCCCGGTTCAAGGCATTAGCAACCAATGCACCATCACGCGGCCACATATAGCTGTAAGTATCCCGAACAGCAGATGAAATATCAGTATCGTTCGCAGCAATAATCGCCCCACCGTTATCAATTTGCGTGCGGATAACCAGTAAACTTCTTTTGTAGAGATCTGCTACGCTTTCTGGAACCTCGCTGAGGTCAGGGAGCTGACTGTTTAGGAATAAGCGCCAAAAAGCGGCTGCGCGCTTGATAAAAGATTCGGGACCTCTCTGGCGTACCATGCGGTTAAGAGTTACCACTTGATCAAAGTTTTCACCTATTGCCATCCAGTACCAGGCATTACCTGCTGCTTTACCTGGGATACGCACAGACAAGCTCACAGTGGAATCCACCGAGCCATGGGCAACGCTCTCGCCAGACAAAATGCCATCTTCTGCATCTTTCCAGGTACCTTCTAAGTGATGAATTTCCTTCAATCCGCACGCCCACTGGTGCAAGCCAGCCACTATACCAGGGAATGTATCTTTGGTTGGCGTAATGTCTAGGTTTGGCATTAAGGAGTCTGAACTTACTGCGCCGTTGACGAGAAACCAGCGAGGTCCTTTATAATGGAACACTGCCCTGCGTTCCGGCTCGTAATAAGCAGTGTCGCCTACTTCATAACCAGCAATGTGAAAGTCATGATGAAAGAACAAGCGCACCTCGATTTCTTGCTCCGAAAGGTTCTTAATTTCAAATCTGCGTACCAGTAAATTCTCATGAAAATCAACAGCATCTGACACTTTGATTTCGATGCTTAGGTCCTGGCGCTTCAGGGTTATATTGGTCACAAGTGTTTCTGTCTGGTAAAGCAGGGATTTTTCCCACCTGCTGTCATCTATCCAACTGAAGTGTCCATTCAACCAAACACCTAGCCGGAAAGGGTGTCCTAGAGCGTGATTGTCTTGGCCGACGTGAGGCCAGTATAAATCACGAATTTGGTAGTTATCGTCAAATGCTACCAACAAGTTTCCGTTACCTAGAGGTAAATTTCGGGGCATGTTTTTTCCTTTTTCTGTGGATTAGATTTCGACAATTCTGACTGGTTGATTGTTCGTTTTCTTACATTGAGATTCCCTAATTGATTGTGTAAGAAAGTGTCCATTCATATCATCAAAGAATATAAGGAGATCAATGATGACTGAACTGGCAGAATTTCGTCAGTATGAAGGCACCCTTTTCTCCCAAGATGCCCAAAGTTCATCGAAGGTCTCCAATCGTATAAGAGAAAATGGTCTCAGATCAAATATTATTATTGAGGTAATACTATGACAAAACCAATTCAGGTTTCAGATGCAGAATTTGAAGAAAAGGTCTTACAGGCAGAATTGCCAGTAATCGTAGATTTCTGGGCACCCTGGTGTGCACCTTGTAAAATGATAGCCCCGGTTCTCGAAGATGTAGCTAAAGAATATGATGGCAAGTTGGTTGTTGCAAAAGTCAACACCGATGAAAACCCGGAGTTCGCCATCCAATATGGAGTGATGGGGATCCCCACATTGTTATTTACCAAAGATGGAGAGATCTTTGACCGCCATGTGGGAGCAGCTCCACCGGCAGTGATCAAAGAGAAAGCCCTAGGGCTCATTAAATCTTTTCAGGCTGCCCATGAGTAGATGGGGTCACGACCCACACCGAGCTCGCTTGATATCCAATAATACCGTTCAGCACAGTGAAATTGGGGGTAGTGTTTCGGATTGGTGGATTCGTTTGAGAGAGAAGTGCTTAAATCGAGTTAGTGGTATTCAGGAGAAAGATGTGCTGAACGTTATTACAGCCGGGTCCATTCCTATACATGGGAAGGACCCGGCTGCTGAGCTTAAACGTGCCCTCGATTCGGTCAAGGACACTGCCATGAATGAAAACGGTGACCGTGTCGATTATGCTTCTTTGAAGCACAGTTCCATTTATCAGGACTACCATATCAATTGCTCTCCAGGATTGATGCGTTTTGACCCAACGACTTTGAAGTCCAGAGGTGAACAGCTGGCTTTCTGGATCAACCTTTATAACGTATTGGTTATTGATGCAGTGATAGCTTTGGGAATCCAACGCAGTGTGATCGAGGGGCTACTCGGAACGCTATCCTTTTTCCGCCGTGCAGCCTATAACATCGGCGGGTTGCGTATCAACCTGGACGAGATTGAACATGGCATTCTGCGAGGAAATCGCGGACACCCCTATATCCCTGGAAAGCAATTCACATCTAGAGATCCTCGACACAACTGGGTTATCTGGCCGCCCGAACCGCGCATCCACTTTGCGCTTAATTGCGCCAGCAGGTCTTGTCCACCAATCCAAGTTTATTCTGCTGATCATTTGGATGTCCAACTTGACCTGGCCGCGCGCAACTTTGTTGACGCAAATGTGAGGTTGGATCAGAAAAAGCAATCACTTGTTACTTCCAGCCTGTTCAAATGGTTTATGAGCGACTTTGATGGTCGGTCTGGCGTCATCGCATTCTTGATTGATCATTTACCTGACGATCAACGCCAGGCGTGGATTACAGAACACCGCAGCAGGTTAAAACTGCGTTTTGAACCCTATAATTGGGATTTGAACTTGTCTTGAGCTGGCAGCTGGCGTACGTGAGTACGAGAACCTCAAATACCCTATGTATGGTTTTTTTATCTTAGAGCATAATATCCTTGAATGTTTTTGAAAAAATATCGAGACAAATCACGTAAGAATTGGGCTAATTACCCTATCTAAATCATTGTAAGTATCAATTATCCATATTATCTTCAAAAGGAGAAAAAATGTCTGCTACTACTACATTCGATCAAAAATCAAGTCTCTCTCTCAGCAAGTTGGCTATATTTGGAGCCATCGCTGGTCTTGCCGGCGGGATGGTATTCGGGATGATGATGGCGATGATGGGCATGCTGCCCATGGTTGCCATGCTCGTTGGTCAAGAAAGTGCCATTGTGGGTTTCATTGTTCACATGATGATCAGCGCCTTTATCGGCACAGTCTATGGGGTTGTTGTTGGGCAGCTTCCATTGACAACCAAATTTGCCCTCATTGGTGGTGTGGTGAACGGGATTGTTTGGTGGGTGCTTGGCGCGTTGATCCTCATGCCTTTGATGCTGGGA
>JACUUU010000152.1 GCA_014859065.1 Anaerolineales bacterium | reverse complement strand
TGGCGGGATTGTGACGGTGAGCAGCAGGCTGGCGCTTTCTGCGGGTTGCAGGATGCCGCTGTAAGTTAGCGACAGGGTTGCCAGCCAGAGGCTTTCTACCGACAGATCGAAAGTGTCGGGGATGTTGCCGGTGTTGGTCAAGATGATCGTGTAGACGACCTCTTCACCAGGTTTGCCCGGCTGACTATCGGTTTCTGCAGTAAGACTAATCCCGGGAGCGATCAAGATTTCAGTAAACAGCTCTACATGCGCAGCTACCTGGCTGTCGTGGTAGGAGACTGCGGTCAGGGTTGCCAGGTCGGATTGGTCGCTGCTGGCATCGGGTGGGATTGTGACCGTGAGCAGCAGGGTAGTGGTCTCTCCGGGTGCCAGGATGTCTGTGGAAGTATGCGACAGGGAGGCTTGCCAGAGGCTTTCTACTGTAAGGTCAAACATGTCGCCGAAGTTGCCGGTATTGGTCACCAGGATGGCATACTCAAGCTCTTCGCCTGGGGCACCTGCCTGGTTTTCATTTTCTGCACTCACACTCACCCCAGGGGTGACCAGTAAGCTGGTGGTGCCGGTGACTTGCAGGATGAGGTCGGGATCACCGCTTGAGGCAGCCATCAGGGTGAAGGTGTCGCTGGTATCAAGGTTATCGGCGTTGAAATCAGGCGCCTCCACCTGCACCTGTATGGTGATCAACGAACCTATGGGCGCATTCACCGGAGAGGAGGTCAAGAGGGTCGTTTCCCAGGCATTACCGCTCAAAGACAAGTTGAACTCATCTTCCTGACCGATATTCCACAGCTGGAATTCGTAAACCAGCACTGATCCGGGTAAGGTCTCCTGGGTCTGCGAGTCGAGCAAGATGGACAGGTACCCAGGCTGGCAGCCGTGGACAGCCACATCGTCGATATACCAGCCTTCACGCCCGATCAGCGAGTCGGTACCCAGACGGAAGCGGAACTGAACAGTTTCACCGGCATAGGCGTCGATGTCGACGATGGAATTGAGCCAGTCTTGAGGATCACCACACCAACCTTCAATTCCCGCCAGAGGGTTGCTGTAGCCAGACTGGATGGTACCATCGTAGGGATCGGTGAGAAGGTGCGAATTTTGGACATAATCCCAGGTGCTGCCTCCATCGGGAGAAACCTCCAAGATGGCACCATCCCAGCAACCCCCGGCGGAGCGGGACTCCATGTGCTGGTAATTCCAAAATGAAAGGGAAATTGGGCTTTGACCGGCGGGCAGGGATATGGGAGGAGAAACCAGGCGCTGATCGGACACTGTGGAAGAGTTGATTGCATAGTAGGAATACGACCCAGATTGTGAGCGGTTACTGGATAGACTCCAGGTGTTGCCGGTGCCACCCGATGTCCAGCCGGGGGCGCCGGTTTCGAAGTCTTCGCTGAACAACAATGTGGGCTGCGAGCCTGCCGGACAGCTGCCAGCGGCGGGAGCAGTGATAAAAACAAATGTGGGTGAGGGCAAGCCGGCACCACAGGCGTTGTGCGCCTGCACCCGCCAGTAATAAATGCTGTAAGCCTCCAGGGTTATGGCTGGTATGTGACTGGTCGTCTGTAAGCCTTCAGCGGAGTATACGATCGGATCGAAGGAGCTGTCCTTGGAGATTTCGAGCGTATAGGTATATGCCTGCTCGACATGAGACCAGGAAAATTCCGGTTGGAGGGGGATATCGGTGGAAAAATTCTCAGGAGCGAGCAGGGCTGAATTGCTGGGGATGGAAGCGAAGACATTCAAGGTGACCGGGAGGGTACGTATGCTGCTTACGGCTGTGCCGCTGATCTCGATCGGATAGCTGCCAACCTCAGCCAAGTGCGTATCAACAATGGTCAACTGGCTGAGTCCAGGTGGAATGACCGGGTTCACCGAGAAGCTGGTGGTAGTCCCAGGTGGATGCCCGGACACATCCAAGGAAACTGGCTCGGAAAAGCCTAAAATCGAGCCCACTTCGATGTCGAAGAGTGCATCCTGAGGAGCACAAACAGCCAGTTCGGTTGGATCAGCTGCCAGGGTGAAATTAGGGACTTCAAGGCAGTTGGAGCAGATCAGGGCGAAGTTCTGGTCGGTCAGATCTTCATTGCCCATAACACCATCGCCGGCGATGTTGACCGCATCTATGATGATAGTAATGCTGTCACCGGGGTTCTGGATGAAGACATTCTCCAGATTGTTGAGGTTGTCATACTCCCCACCAGGTATTGACCATCCATTGCTGAAGACATTACCGCGGTAGGTGCTGCCCCCGGTGATCACGGTCAGGTTCAGGTTATTGACCAGCGCCGGATTGGCACCGACTGCACCAGGGGCGTCCGCCCAAGCCAGGGTGATCTTGAGAGGCTTGTCAGGGTCTGGAACGCCAGCGATTAACTCCCACTGCTGACCGGTATCGGTAAATATGTGCGTCTGGTCGAAGTACAAGACGTTGGTATCAGGGTTGATCAGGTTGGTTATGTTTATGCGGCCCCAACCTTCATGGATGTTAGGGATATCGGCAGTGCCCATATCTACTGCGCTGTTTACCAGCAGTGCTTTTGCCATAGCTGGGCTGGGGTCCACCCCAGCGTTGAAGCCGCGCCACCATTCTGTAGCCAGCACGATGGCGCCGGAGACATGCGGAGCAGCCATACTTGTACCCGAGCAGAATGCATACAGGTTGTTGGTACCGGGAATGGAGGTGGAGCAGCTTCCGCCCAGGTCGTTGCGGGCTGAAGAGATTTGCTGACCAGGCGCGGTCACAGTAACACCCAGGCGACCATCGACTGCGGGACCGCGGCTGCTGAAGCTGGAGAGGAGGTCGATGCTGCCGACGCGGTAGTTGAGACTGCTGGCAACGATGATCAGATTCTTTGCCTCTTTCGGGGCGGTGAGGGTCAGAGGAGCAGGGCCTGAGTTTCCAGCAGAGAATACCTGGATGAAGGGTTCGATCTCAGTGGTATCGAAGTTGCCGTCATGGACCATGAAGTCATGGGTGCGTTCGGAAGCCTGATAACCGTGAGCGGTGCCTTCGCCAGTGGTCCAGGAATTATTTCCCCCGATGGCGCCTCCCAGGACAGCACGTTTACTGTGCTCCTGCCAACCTCCAAGCGGTGGCCAGGTGGTGCCCATGAGAGAATTCATGGCGTAGATGCCGTATTCAGGAGCGATGCCCAGACCATATAAGAAGCCGCTGGCGTCAGCGAAGCCGGCAGAAGCATCACCACCGACGATGCCGGCCACGTGGGTGCCGTGGCCTCCGCCCAAACAATCACTGCCGGGTTGTCCAGGAGGATCGCAAGCACCCGGGAAGCTGTAGCCGCCCACGATGTGCGGTCCTAAATCGGGGTGGTCGTAATCAACGCCGGTATCGATGATTGCCCAGGTCACTCCGGCGCCGCTCACTCCCAGGGAATCCAGGTGATCGAAGTAGCCGGTGATGGGCACACCGCCAGGGTGGTTGCCCGCCACGATTTGGCTTGCCATTTCATCATCCAGGATTGGTTCGGGGCTGGAAAAACCAAACCAGAGCACGGTGTTCATGCGCGACAGGTCTTCGAAGGCGGTGGAGTCCAGTTCGACAATGGCGGAGTAGAAGGTTTTGTCAGGCTGAGCGGGGAAATATTGGAGCAGTCTGCCGCCCAGTGCGGCGATTCCAGCCAGGGTGCGATCGATATCCCCGTCATTGTAGAAGAAGATATCAACATTCTGCACCAAGCCGCGGCGATCCGCCAGATCGGGGCTGATTTTATAAGCTGGGTGAAAATCACCTTGCCAGCGCACGAAATTCAAGGCGGCAGCGGATTGTGCCTGCTGGGCGCTCGCCCACACAAGATAGGTGTGGTGGGGATAATACTGCAGGATTTGGACGCCGGTAGCAGCGATGGTTGCCAAGCGGGTATTATTGACGGGGCCGATCAGCTGGATCAAACGGAATCCTTCTTCAGGGTGGTTCATTTGCAGGTTCCTGGGTACAGGCGGTTCGCCGTCTTGCAGCGGGTCGAAGCGAAATGCGGTCACCTGGATGGTGCCGGCATCAGCCTGATAGGTGAACGGCAGTCCGCTGGCAGTAAGGCGGGTGAAGTCGTTTTCGTCCAGCTGCAACCAATGAAAGCTGCCGTAGTCCCAGGCAACCTGGGGATTTAGTCCCAAACTTGCAGCAGCCGCGATGCTCGTTTGGGGGATGGTGACAGCAAACGATTTGTTGGAACTGTTTGCCCGTACCTCGACTTTAAGGAGAAATAATGACACGATGATAATAACGGGTATCAGGACCCTTGGTTTAAACCACTTCATGATGATGCGTTTGCCTCCGGGGTGATGGAATGGATAACTGGTTCAGCCTGCACCTCGAACTGAGCAGCTTCAAGGTGCAAATCGATAAGGTGATTTTGGATGGGGGTAAATTCAATTACGGGGTTCCTATCTCAATAAGGTGGAACTGAGTTTATGTGTGAATTCTTTGCATTGGAAATGCCTGTCTGCCGGCATTTCTCACCAGAAGAGGAGCGATGAAATTTCAGAAATTGGTGCGTGTGAAATTCTTTCCCCAGACGGAAGGTGAGAGGTTGCTCATGCGGGAGATTTTAATGGATTATTGAAATGTGTCAAGCATTGTTCTCTAATATATCAGGAATATCGAGTGGTCTGGACAGCATGATGCTTAATAATGAAAGATTTTTAGACAGAACACTTAAAGCATTGTCCATCACCGTCATTGCGAGTTACTCCACAGCGCCATGCGCTCTTCATTCCTAAATGACACGCCATGTCGTCGCGAGGGAGCGCAACGACATGTAAGGTGTCGTGTCAACCTGCGGGTAGGGTGACTAGGAAGGGGGGACTGTAACAGGAGCTTTCTAGGCAATTTTGCCTATATACCCTCATCTCATGTTAGAATACAATCCTATATCGCCAAGTACAGCTGGCGATCTCGATCTTACCGGTAGAGAGGTTCGTAGTGCTTTCAAAAATTTCACCAGTGTGGTTGTCCTTTTTGGTGGTTGCGGTCGTTTTTTCGGGTTTGTTGTCTGCCTGCAGCAGCAGCGCGGATGGGCAAAGCGAGCATGGATTGAAGCTCGCGCCCCTGAACGAGATGCCAGTGGAGGTGCGTAACGCTCCTGCAGCGGTGCGGGAGGCGTACCAGTTTGCGGCTGCCAACCCCGATATTTTGAAGTCCATCCCGTGCTACTGCGGCTGCGGTCCGATGGGGCATGAATCCAATTATGCCTGCTACGTCTCCGAGGTGCAGGCGGATGGGACTGTCCTGTTCGATGGGCACTCGCTGGGCTGTTCGATCTGTGTGGATATCACCCAGGATACCATGCGCCTGCTGCAGGAGGGGAAGAGCGTGGCAGAGATCAAAGAATTCGTGGACCAGACCTACTCCCGCTTTGGTCCCAGTAATATGCCATGAACCTTCCAGGTGAAGTGAGATGGGTGCACGGCTAAAGCGCTGGCTACAGGCGCGGCAGGGGGGACAGGCATGGCGATGGGTGCTGCTGGCAATCCTGGGGCTTTCTATCCTGTTGATACCAATCCCGGGAAGCGCGGCTGCGCCGCAGGAGCGTGTATTTCGCGTGGAAGCCAGCCAGTTTGCCTACAGCCCGGCGGTGCTCAAGGTCAACCATGGAGACGTGGTGACTATCGAACTGGTAGCGTTGGATGTAGTGCACGGTCTGGCGGTGGATGGCTATGACGTGGAGGCCAACGCCGACCCAGGCAAGCCTTCCAGTTTGACATTCCGGGCTGACCGGCAGGGTTCCTTTAGATTCCGCTGCACAGAGACCTGCGGGAATATGCACCCATTCATGATCGGCAAGCTGCAGGTGGGTCAGAACGAGCTGCTGTGGCGGGCGGGATTGCTTGCCGCCCTGGTGCTGCTGGCAGGTGTGTGGAGAGGCACACGATGAGCGGGCTGGAGGGGATATCGTGGAAGAGCAGGGTAAGCCTGGAGGATGGCAGAGGGGCAGCAGTAGCCGCTCAGAATTCTTCCAGGCGTTTCAACCTGCTCAGCATCCCATGGCTGAGAGCGCTGCTGGTCAGCCGCTGGCCGCTTTTCGTGGTGCGCGCCGTGACCCTGGCGGGTTTTGTCTTCACCATCCTGGTCGGTCTGTTGGGCACACGGGTGGGAAGCCACAACTTCGCCATCATTTTCGTGTGGATCGCCTGGTGGACGGCACTCAAGTTGGCTTTCATCCCCCTGGGTGGGCGTTCCTGGTGCAGCGTGTGCCCCCTGCCGCTGCCAGGAGAATGGCTGCGCCAGGGGGGTATTTTCGAGAAGAGCGAACGCCGGTTGGGATTGAACTTGCGCGTGCCAAAGCGGTTGAAGGGCTCCTGGCTGCAGTCAGGCGGTTTCCTGCTGGTGGGGTTATTCAGTGCGGTGACGCTGACGGAGGCGCGGGTCACAGCCTGGGTGCTGTTAGCGCTGTTCGGGCTGGCTTTGCTCATGAGCCTGATCTTCGAGAGGCGCGCCTTCTGCAGCCAGCTGTGCCCAATCGGAGGTTTTACCGGCATGTATGCCAAGACCGCCCCAGTGGAGCTGCGTGTGGTGGACTCCAGCGTGTGCGCAGCCCACGACCAGAAGACCTGCTACCACAACTGTCCGTGGGGCGCCTACCCACTGGCGCTGCGAGATAACGCCCAGTGCGGTTTGTGTATGGAATGCCTGCGGTCATGCCCGGAAGATAATATCGCAGTCAATTTGAGGCCGTTCGGGGAGGACATCAGCAAGCAGGTGCGCTCCTCTCGCCTGGATGAGGCTTTTCTGGCTCTGGTGATGATTGGGTCAGCGTTAGCTTTCACGGCGGTGTTCAGCGGTCCGTGGGGAGGACTGAAATCGGCAGCTTTTGCCATCGGTTCAAGCGACTGGCTGCAATATTCCCTGGGTTTTCTGGGTCTCAACTTGATCCTGCTGCCGGGCATCTTTTCCCTGGCGGTGTGGATGGGGCAGAAGTGGTCGGGAGAGAAGGCTCGACTGCGCTGGGCAATGGCAAACCAGGCACAAGCGCTGTTGCCTTTGGGCTTGTTTGCCTGGATCGCTTTTACGGTATCCTTCGCTTTTCCCAAATCTCATTACGTTGTTTCAGTGGTTTCGGATCCTTTCGGGTGGGGATGGAACCTGCTGGGAACAGCGAACAGCAGCTGGTCGCTGGACGGCGGTGGTCTCAGCGCGCTGCTGCAGGCTGCCGCGCTGCTGGTGGGATTAACCTGGTCTGTCAAAACTGCATCCCGATTGGTAAATGCCCGCGACAGTAAGGCAAATTTCCGCCAAACTTTGCCCGTCGGAGTCTTCTGCCTGCTTTTCACCCTGGGAATGCTGTGGCTGCTGGTAGGTTGACCGATGAGAAATGAGTGGATTGCGCGCCTGACGGTTATCGGTCTGCTGACAGTGGCGATCGGGATTCCCCTGGGCAGCTGGTGGGGGCGTTCAGAGGGATTGGTGATTCACGCCCGCATGGCTGAAAGCGGAGGCTGGACACCTGAGTACCTGACCGCCGAAGTGGGAAAACCACTGCATCTGCGGCTGACCTCGGACGATGTGGTGCATTCTTTCGCTATCGGTCAGAGCGATGAACCGCCTGTGGATATCTTCCCGGGGGAGATCAGCGAAGTGACCCTGGTCTTCGACCAACCCGGCAGGTACACATTCTACTGCACGCGCTGGTGTGGGCAGAATCACTGGCGCATGCGCGGCACGATAGAGGTCCGTGGAGAGGGACTGCAGGTTGAAGAGCCACAGGCAGCCCTGTACGCTGCCCTGGAGCTGGATATCGATGCTGAACTGCAGGCACAAGTAACGCCAGAACAAAAACCATCCGCAGAGCGAGGTGCGCAGTTGGATGTGAGCATCGATGGCGAGTACCAGGATCGCATGTATTACCGCACTCACAGCCCGGTCGAACTGTGGGAGTCGCTGCGCGCTGAAGACGAGCTGGCGGTGATGAGCGATCAAGAGATTTGGGATCTGGTGGCGTTCACCTGGCGGCCTCATGCGAGTGAAGAGGAGCTGGCGCTGGGTGAGCAAATCTACACCACCGAATGTGCTGCCTG
>JACUUU010000151.1 GCA_014859065.1 Anaerolineales bacterium | reverse complement strand
AGTTATGGGGTGGAGAATTTTGGACGGATGGCTATTATGTTGGCACTGTAGGGCAACATGCGACCGAAGAAGTGATCCGGTAGTATGTAAAGAGTCAAGGGCAAGAAGAGCATTATGAGCAATTGCATGTGCAGCAACTAGAGTTGTTTTAGCGGATAGATACCCCGTCCGCTTGCGGCGGGGTAGTTCATTGATAGATAAATCACCATTGCTAATTACTAAGTAATTCCAAGCAAGTAATTCTAGAATAGCCTGAGCAAGAATGATACTTCCATCTATGTTTTGCATTGTGTTGCTTAGAATATACCAATAAATAGTTCTAGGTAAAACTTCTTTCCATTTTGAATCCAAACTCAATTGAAAGAAACCATTAAAAGCTAATGGTAAATTTTCTGAAGCTTGACGACCATCGAACCAGGAATAGACAAATTTCCACGGACTGTAGTGGGCAGGTACTATCCATTCCGACCAAACGGATTTACCTTTTGAGTTGTATCCTTCTCGTATAGGGATCGGTACCCATGCACCTCTAGCAAAGCTTAGAAAATTGAACAATATTTCTAAAACATCACAGCCTTTACATGCTTTAAATTGTTGCTTATTTTCCTTTTCAAGTTTTCCTACATGAGTTATCGCATACCCGCTGGTTTTTCTTATCTTATTAATTGCGTTTTTTGTCTCAGGTAGGGAGTCAATTATTACTCGCCAATTATTAGAGAGCAACGTAATTCTCTCTCGTCTTCGTCCATTTTCTTCTGTCTGTACACCCGATCCAATGAAGTTGTGGAAGTTAACAATATGGAATTTAAGGCTCTGTACCCGTACATCTTTTATTGTGCTTATATGGCTAGGATTTGCTTCTGCCCAAAGAGGATCCAATTTTAGTAGATCCCATTGGGTATCAGGAAAATTTTCTACTACACATTTAACTTGATTATTAGCATAAGCTGCAAACAAGTCAAGATTATTTATTGACAGATTATTTATTGAAGCCATAGATCTAAATTCTATATTTAAACGGGGATTTGTTGTTAAGTATAAATCACCTTCTGTACTTATATCCCCACTAGGGAGTGAGATATGCATCCTACTTCTTGTTAATCGTACATCTGATGTTAGATCCTCAATTCCATAAAGAGGTCGTAATGCACTTGTAGACACTTCTATTTTTCCAATTCCATTAGTCATCAGATCGTCTCTAGCTGGCATTGCAACGCCAGATTAGCGGCAGTTTCGTCGTCCAGGGCTGCATCCCGGCAGATGAATAAGTCTTCTTTTTGCAGGTTAAGGGCAGCAACATCCTCAAGCGATATCCGGCTTGCCAGGCAGACCAGGAAGGACTGCTCCTTCTCCAAGTCGCTTACCCGGTATAGTTTTTCAACACCTTCCAGCGCTTCGAATTGCGCGGATAGGCTAAAGCCATGTTTTATGGCCAGTTCAGTCAGCACCCCTTCGTCTGTCCAGCCTTCCACCAACGGGTCTCGGAACAGCTCCATTTGCTGTGCGTAAGCCTGGGCACCTTTTTCTTCTACGCCAACCCAGGGTTTGAAGTGCGACGGAGCTAACTTATAGACGCGGAATCCCAGATCTTCTGGAATCTGGTCCGAATCGAGAGGCAGTTTCATTTGATTCAAATTGTCCTGAGTAGCGTGTATTCTTGCGATAACTCGACTGATGCGCTCTTTACCAATATCGCTGATGGTGGAAAAATCTTGATTTCCTGTTGGTTCAGGAAGCTGTACAAGGATGAATTTTCGGTTACCACCATCCAAACGATTTAGATCGAAAACCGCCTGAGCAGTGGTAGCAGATCCTGCAAAGAAGTCGAGAATAACATCATCAAGGTTGGTAATCTGTTCTATCAACAACCTTATTAATTCCACTGGTTTTGGGAAATCCAAAACATCTTGCCCATCAAAGAGTTCTTTCAAAGCTCGAGTTCCTTGGGTTGTGTAGACAGTGTTTAATACAGAAGATAGATTTGTGTAATCATCTTCTCGATCACTTCGAAATCTTTTTAATCTTGGTCTTCCGTCTGGTGTAGCTGGCCACAATATTCGTTTTTCAGCTATTAATTTATCCATGGTTTCAATTGAGTACCGCCAACCATTTTCTGGACATGGATAAGTTATTCCGGTTTCTGGATTCACAAGTTCATAATGTAAGTTAGGTCTTTGATCTTTTGTTGCAAGGCCGGTTAAGTCAGCACTCCACCAGTCTCCTCTGGGATCATTATCAGGATTGCTAAATTTTGACAAATCAATTAGTTGACCTCGAAGTTTCGTCTCGCCGCCCTTTCCAAAAACAACTACATACTCATGATCTTCTGATAATCCGGTTTTGGCTCGGCTATCAACTGTTTGACGTCTTTTCCAAATTAATTGACCAATAAAATTCTCTTCCCCAAAAATTTCATTCATCAATATCCGCAGGTTATACACCTCGTTATCGTCTATGCTGACGAAAATCACCCCATCCTCGCGTAGCAGTTGCCGCGCCAGGAACAGACGCGGATACATCATGCTCAGCCAGGCTGAGTGGTAACGCCCGCTGGTTTCGGGGTTGCTGGTCAATAAGTTACCTTCATTGTCCCGCTGGCCGGTCAGTTCAAGGTATTTTCCCAACGGGTCCCTGTAATCATCAGGGTAGATAAAGTCGTTGCCGGTGTTGTAGGGTGGGTCGATGTAGATCATCTTTACTCGACCAAAATAGGGTTTGTAGAGCAACTTCAGCACTTCCAGATTCTCACCTTCAATGAATACATTCCGAGTGGTATCGAAATCCACCGATTCTTCCGGGGCAGGTACCAGCGTGGCGCGAGTAGGGGTCTGCAGCAACCGGATGGCATCCCGCTTGCCAGCCCAGGAGAAAGAATAACGCTCTGGGCGATCGCCAACCAGGTCACCGAGAGTTGCACGCAGTTTTTCGAAGTCTACCTTTCCTTCGCTGAATGCTTCGGGGAAAATGTTAGTTAGCTCTGCCAAGCGATCTTTGGTTAGTGAAGGAACCGCAACCGGAATTGACTTATGCTTATTCATGCCCACCTTTCGCTATGCTTACTATTTTTCTAGCTCTTAAAATTTATAATGACTATAGGGTTATTATCCCATATCTGGAGAAAATCAGATGTGAATTTAAGGTTGAGCATTAAAGAATATATTCCTAAGAATTATTCAAATTTTATATCCATATTGAAGAAAATACCATTTCCTCCAATTATTTAACAAATTTAAGATATAATTTCATGGAACATTTATTTCATTTTGGTGTAGTCCTGGTAGAGGAATCGAGATGGATACTAAATCTAACAAACCCAAAATTGAAATGTACCGAACTCTGTCTGCCCCAACGTATTCTATATCTGAAGTCCACCGTTTAATCGGGATTAGTAGAGGACGTGTTAGCCGATGGTTACGAGGGTATAAATATGAGGGTGGAGTGCAAGATCCGGTAACTGTGCGGTCAATACTCCCTGAGTCAACCTATGCATCATTTCTTGATCTGATAGACCTATTATTCGTGAAGAAATTCATTGAGCGTGGTTTTTCTCTCCAGTTTATCCGAAAAGCCCTTGATGAGGCTAGAGAGCACTTAGGGACACCTCATTTTGCCAGAAATAAGTTCTTTACTAGTAGTCACAAAATCATCTTGGAATTACCAAGAAGTAGCAAGAATATGATTGCCCTTTTGTCTGGTGGTCAAATGGCATTGGGTGAAATTGTTGAGCAGATTTTCGACAAATTAGATTTTGAAGATGTAACCGAATTTGGTTTTGCAAGTAGATGGTATCCACAGGGGAGAGAGGGATTCATTATCATAGATCCTCAAGTATCTTTTGGTAGACCAACTATTAGAGGAAGAGGGGTTGCAACTGAGAATATATTAGATCTTTATCTTGGAGAAGGTAAGAAGATTGAACCAGTAAAAAAGTGGTTTCACCTTTCTAGACCTGAAGTTCAAGCAGCTATTCGATTTGAATCCAGCCTCATTACATGAAATGCTTCTTCGATGAGAATTTAGGTAAACAACTTGCGCTAGGTCTACAAGGTTTTGGTGAAGATGCCATCCACCTTACGGAAAAATTTTCACCAGGAACCCCAGATGAAGACTGGCTTCCATTTGTGGGGGGACAGAGTTATATCCTTTTCACCGTTGACAAAAGGATACGAAGAAGACCGCTACAAAAACAACTGCTTAAGGATTACAAGGTGGGGTCAATTTTCTTAATGGGAAAATCGATGAGCCGGTGGAATTATATCAGACAAGTTGTGCGAGCATGGGATAAGATTGAGAGAATTGCAGAAAGGGAACCTCGACCCTTTGCTTTCCAAGTCAATCGCCATGGAACCGAAGTCACAAAAATTCAACTTGATTAGCGGAATTTTCAGGAAGAGTATATTACACTCTGTAAATTGCTCACGATACCTCACTCCCACTTATTCTACTGCGTGCTGATCTCCTCTCATGCCGAATTAAATTTCTCTCCTGTGGAGTGAAGAAATATACCTCAAAATATAAACTATCATCTAAACCTTGCGGGGAAAAAACACCAATTATGCTACTGTAAAACCTTGAGCTTTATAAAAAAACAGCCGCATTTGGATTACCAGAGTTGGTGAGCATTCAATATTATAAGTTACTCAAACAATAATTGTGGAAAGTGAAATATCACATTCTCTAAGGTTTGTAATCGCTAACACTAAAAGATAAACCAAATTACGAGGCTTCTACCCCACACCACCCGACCTCCGCTGATGTTGTTGGGAGACCTTTTTCCTGAGTCACAACCAAACCACCAGGGAGGTTGGCTTGCTTGCTATCATTTCCTTCATCTTCACTTAATGTGGATGCTGGTGGTGCAGGTCTGGATTGTGTTCATGCACATGCACGCCCGGCGGGTGTATATGCCAATGGGCATGAGTGGGCGTTTCGTCCAGTGCCTCGGACGCGTGGGTGTGATCGTGGTGGATTTCAGGGTGAGAATGGCGGTGGTTGTGTTCTTCGAACTCATGAGCGTGTGAATGTGCATGCGATTCGCTTACCATCAACACCACGCCAAGAACCATCAGCGGTATTGAAACCAAAAAGAGAAGTGAGGGTTGTTCCCGTAAAAGCACGAATGATAGTGTAGCGCCGATGAAAGGTGCCGTGGCGTACAACATGCCGGTTCGCGCAGCTCCCAAGCCTCGCATTGCCAGGACAAATAAGGTAATGCTAACCCCATAGCTAAAACTTCCCACCAACAAAGCTAAGCTTATTATCCCCAGCGATGGTAAGGTATTGCCTATCATTAACCCCAGCAGCAGCGAGAAGGTACCGGCTGCCAATCCTTTGATCGCCACGATGACCAACGGGTCCTTTGCGGATACGTTTCGAGTGAGGTTGTTGTCCAATCCCCACAAAAAACATGCACTGATCACCGCCAGAGCACCAAGGGAGATCCCCCAACCACCGGTTACATCCAGTGAAAGGGCGATCCCCGCTATTGTGATGAGTGCCATCGCCCACCAGATACGCCTGCCGATCGCTTCGCTGAAAATATAACCGGCGATAATGACTGTTGCTACGATCTCCAAATTGAGCAAGATAGATGCCGTTGCAGCTGGTGTGGACTGGAGACCAATTAACAGCAGGATTGGTGCCAGAATGCCCCCAGCGATCACCGCGCCTGCCAGCCAGGGAATATCCCGCTGGGTTAAATCCGCTTCTATGGGGACATCTTTCTCCAGGGCAAGCCGGAACAATCTAAGGATGATGGCGCTTAATCCACACCCCAGGTAAAGGAGTCCAGCCAGAATCACTGGTTCGATTTCTTGGAGCAGCATCTTTGACAGCGGTGTGCTGGCTCCAAAAAGGATTGCTGCTCCAAGCGCTTGTAGGATGGGATATGTTGATTTTTCTTTCATGGGCAAGATTATATCAGCCAAGGGAAGCTTGTTTACCAAACAGGCTGGCGGCAAATTGCGAACACAAGACAGAGGCTGTCTCCTTTAAAGCCAGCCTCTGATTTCTTTGTATATACCGGTTTCGGTCTAAATAGCTGCCAACCTCAATGCATGAAAGCGCACTGGTCCTCCATATCACCATAGACGACATTCCCGGACCCAGTCGGCGGTGGGTAGTTTTCCTTGCACTGCATGTTGCCGTAGATAGTGTTATTCAATATGGAAACACCTCCGCTGTTATCGAATGCCTGCAAATCCCCACCGATGATGTTTGCGCTGTAAGACTGGCTGCCCCAGTTATCGAAGGCTTGCAGGTTGCCATCGATGCGCACCGACACCACCAACAACATACCGCTGTAATCCACTTGAAGGTTACCGCCAACATATGAACCGGGGTGTACCTCCACCTGGGCTGCCCGCTCAGCCTGGATGTTGCCATCCACCCGCACCCCATAGGTGTACAGGGTGGCATTGCTATCCACATCGATATTGCCCATGACATAGGTGCCATTTAAAGTGCAGCTTGCGTTTCTGGGAACGTACAAATCGTCGACGGTGACTTCACCCAGACTGCTGGTGCAGGTATAGTCTTCTCCACCTGGGTCGATATAACCAGTTTTGGTAGGTGTCGGAGTGACTGTGATCGTTGGCGTCATGCCTTCAATCGGTGTAGTTGTGATGGTAGGCGTTTCGGTCTCCTCTGGCGGATGCTCGTCTTCTTCTAAGTAAGCACACTGCCCTTCCATATCACCGCTCACCAGGTTACCTGAACCGGTCGGAAACGGGAAGTTGTCTTCGCACTCCAGATCCCCGTAAACGGTGTTGTTTCTGATTTCCAGACCGCCGTGATTATCGTTGGCTTGCAGATTGCCATGGATGGTGTTGTCCTCAATCTCCACGCCCCCGTGGTTATCGAATACCTGCAGGTCACCAGCGATCACATTAGCGCTGATGGTCACACCAGCTGAATTATCCTTCGCCTGCAAGTTGCCATCGATCACATTTGCGCTGAACGATTGGCTGCCCCAGTTCTCGAATGCCTGTAAATCTCCATCGAGCAAGACCGAGGCGACCACCAGTTCTCCCGAATAATTGACCTGGATATTGCCTCCCACATAGGATTCGGGATGCACTTCTACTTTTTCCGCTCGTTCAGCATGCACATTTCCTTCCACGCTGACCGCGTAGGCGAACAGGCTCGCATTAGTCCGCACGAAAATATTGCCCTTTACACGCGTTCCGTTGAGAGTGCAGCTGCTGTCTGCCGGCACATAAAGGTTATCTACCGTCACTGCGCCTAATTCTCCTGTGCAGTTGTCGATCCTGGGTGCCACCCCCAACCATCGCTGTGCTTGCGCCAGTACCTGGCGAGGACCAATTACGCTCACCGTCACGACCATGAGCAAGACGACAATCAGTGAGGCCACCAAGGCTGGTCGCTGCTTCAAACCAGCGAACAACGCTCCCAATCCAAAATAAGATCGCTCAGCCGCCTTACCGGAGGAGGTCAATTCACCCGCCTTTGCCAGAAGATTACTCTCCAAGTGGTTTACAAAAACAGGGTTGGGTTCAGAATTCCGGTATAAGGCAGTCAGTTTTTCCTCTAATTCACTAAAGTTATTCTCGTACGTTCTCTCAGACATTCTCAGCCTCCATTTGGCTTTTTAACCGTGCCAGCAAACGGTAAAGGTTCATCTTCACAGCCGATTCTTTGCGCTTGAGTAATATTGCCATGTCGGCGAATTTCAGACCAGCAGCATATCTTAAGCGCAGCAGCTCGCGTTCGTCTTCATTCAAACTTGCAACCAGGTGCTGCAGAGAATGCAGGTCTTCAGCAGCCAGCGTGTTTGCGAGCACATCCTGAGTTGGGTCTTTTATCTCCTCAGCCACCTGCAATCGAACCTCAGACTTACGCTGGCGGTGGTAGTCAACTGCTCTTCGCCGGGCGATGGTGAACAACCAGGCGGTGAATTTCCCATCTTCTCGGTAGGACGCCAATCCTTCCAAAGCCTCCAGGAAGACTTGAGCTGTCAAGTCTTCAGCCGCATGGCGCTCGCCCACGCGAGCGAATAGATAGTAGTAAACCTGCTCCAGAAATTTCCGGTAGATCGGCG
>JACUUU010000478.1 GCA_014859065.1 Anaerolineales bacterium | reverse complement strand
AGTGCCAAAATCCAGTACCTGACCCTGATAAGTTCGCTCGAGGACGATATCTGTGTTGCATAACGGGCAAAAAGTAATCACCAGCGGCAGATCTCCAACTGTATCGTTGACAATCTCGTGCCACATCAAAATCTGGATTGGGTAAGCACGTGCATCGTCGCCAACTTCAACCAGGACGACTGGTTCTACGTCATTGAGCCAAGCATCAGCTTCGCTGACACCGATAAACTGAGGGGCATCGATCGCTGGTATACCATCTTTAGGTACCCCACCAGATAAGATTTCACTATATGGAACAGTGTGTTTGCTGAAGTCAGTGAGGAATTCCCGTTCAGCTCCTCTAGGAGGCGGTTCCCCTGATAGGAGAGGCTGGGTGGGTGATCCATCTTGTGTGAGTTTGCCTTCATCCTGCGGAGATTGGGTTGTTGAACCCGAAGTGTTTGAATTTTCTTGTGCAGATGAGGTGTTTGCAAGCGGAATGCTGGCGCAGGCTGATAGGAAGACGCCGGTAAAAATGATTGTTATTGCAAGTTTTCTTACTTTCATTAAAACCTCCACATTATTAGGTCACCGATAATTTGCCAGTCAGGGAGCTTATTAGAATGCTACAATTGATGCCACTGTTGCTCCAGTTCCTTAAGGCGTTTTAGGTGGTGTTCATAGCAATCAGGGCAGTGGTTGGTGTGCTTGAAAAGGGCTTTCTTTATGTCATCAAGCGGCCAGCCTTCCCTGGCAAGATCCACCAAGTACTCCATTATGAGAAAGCATTCGTCACAAGTGAGTGTGACTTCATTTCCAGAAAGAGAGGCATAAACCAAGATTTCATAAAGCGAACGGTTATTTTTCATCACTACCCTGACAATTGTGCTTTATTAGGTGGGTCATTTGTTTTCTATTTGATTATTTAGACGATATTCACTCGCAGTTAATTACTAAACCAAAAATGCCCCCTGGATTTCAAGAGGCAATCATGCTTAATTTGTATAATATTTTATGATGAAATGGGAAGCGCGCTTGGGAGGCTTCCGATGAAGCTAGAGTTCAGGGATGCAAGCCACAAATTCGCATCCACCTTCGACCATCTCTCTCTAATAATCGGTCTGCGGCTGTTGGTCCCCACGATCCCACGTCGTAGGTGAACAACGGAATGTCAGAGGGTTCCTCCCAGGCAGTCATGATTGGATTTAGTAATTCCCACGCCAGTTCATCTCTATCTCCACGTGTGAACAGCGATGCATCTCCGTTGAGTGCGTCCAACAGCAATCTTTCATAAGCCTCTGGTATCGCTGACTCGCCAAAGAAATCTTGATAATGAAAAGCCATATCTACCGGGCGGCTGTCAGCCTGTGTATCGGGAACCTTGATATCCAGGCGCTGGTGAATTCCCTCATCCGGCTGTAAGCAGAACGATAAGAAATTAGGATGCATAGACCCAATGCTCTCACTTAGTCCTGAAGGGAGTGTTAGCGATTTAAACTGGATGACGATTTCGGTTGATTTGTCAGCTAAAGCCTTACCTGAGCGTAAATAGAACGGCGTTCCCTGCCAGCGAGGGTTGTCAACAAACAGGCGTAGAGCCGCGTAGGTTTCTGTTTGTGAGTCTGGAGCAGTTCCTTGAGCCTCACGGTATCCGTTGTACTGACCGCGTACAGTATTTAGTTCTACATCATCTCGGGAGAGTGGGCGAACTGACTTTAGGGCTTTTACCTTCTCCCTCCGCAAATCTTCGGCTTTCAAGGAAGCTGGCGGTTCCATCGCCGTCAATGAGAGCAATTGAAATATGTGATTTTGAAACATATCACGCAGGGCACCTACGCCGTCGTAATAGTTAGCGCGTGTGCCCACACCAACTTTCTCTGCCACTGTGATTTGAACATGGTCAATGAAATTATGATTCCATAGCGGCTCATAGAGTGAATTCGCAAAACGGAAGGTCAGGATGTTTTGGACAGTCTCTTTGCCCAAGTAATGGTCTATACGGAAAATCTGATCTTCATTCAGCACTTGATACAGCTGGTGGTTGAGTTCACGCGCCGATTCGGCATCCGTTCCGAAAGGTTTTTCAATTACCACTCTTCGCCAACCAACTTTTTCTATGGTCATGTTGAGCTCACCTAGAGTACTAACGATAATTGAGAAAAAACGTGGTGGCGTTGCCAGGTAATATAAGCGGTTTGCTGGTCCTGCTTCGATATTGGTCAACCTTTCCCCGAGATGTTGAAAATCCTCGATTGAGTTGAAACTGCCAGGTTGGTAGAAAAGAAGCTGCTCAAAAATCTTCCAGGCTTCATCATCCATTGCCTCTTGGCTGAACTTTTCAGTGCTTTGGTGCACTTTTTCTCGGAACTGCTCGTCGCTCATTTCGGAGGTGGATAAACCGATGATGTTAAATTTTTCTGGCAAGCGCCCTTTTCGATACAGGCTAAATAACCCGGGAATTAACTTCCGCTGGCTCAAGTCACCTGATGCACCGAAAATAACTATCGAAGTCGTATTCATATTGGTTTTCTCTTTTACCCAAATCTAGTCAGTCCTTCTTGACTGCATGCCCACCAAATTGATTGCGCAAAGCAGCCAGTAAGCGATCGGAAAATGGAGATTCGCTGCGGGAGCGCAGCCTCCGTTGGAGGGCAAGCGTGATGACGGGCGCGGCTACATCCAGATCAATAGCTTCGAACACTGTCCAACGCCCTTCTCCTGAATCTGCTACCCAAGCCTTAATATCCGTCAAATCCTGGTCAGCGGATAGAGCGTTGGCAGTTAGGTCAAGCAGCCATGAACGCACGACACTTCCATATCGCCAGATCTCGGCAATTTGGTGTAGGTCCAGGTCAAATTCTTCCTTGGCTTTTAAAATCTCAAAACCTTCTGCGTAAGCCTGCATCAATCCATACTCAATCCCGTTGTGGATCATTTTGACGAAATGCCCGCTGCCGTTTGTGCCAACATATCCCCAACCCTGGTCAGGTGAAGGTGCTAAAGTCTCGAAGATCTCGCGGTGTCGTTCGACGACTTCTGTCTGTCCGCCAATCATCAAGCTGTACCCTTCGCTCAAGCCCCAGATTCCACCGGAAGTGCCAACATCGATGAAATCCAGACCTTTTTCCTTGAGCATCTGGGCGCGTCTCTGGGTGTCCTTGTAATTCGAGTTGCCACCATCGATGATCGTATCCCCTGGAGAGAGCACTTCAACCAGGTTGAGGATGGTTTGCTCGGTGATGTCTCCTGAAGGTACCATCACCCATACTGACCGTGGAGCTTCCAATTTCCCAGCCAATTCAGCCAATGTACGTGCGCCTTCTGCGCCATCTTTTTCCAGGGATTGGATAGCCGTCTCGTCGATATCATACCCCACCACATGGTGTCCGCCGCGCAGCAGGCGAGTTGCCATATTTGCGCCCATCTTTCCTAAACCCACCATCGCAATTTTCATAATTCATGCTCCTTATTCAAGTCTTCTGTCTGTACTCGCGTTCTATCGAGATCGATAATTACAGCACTGATCATCTCGCCACCATTATTATAAAATTTTGTCCATCATTCCCATTTGCTCAACATGGGTGCGGATATTAACCTCCCCGGCTAATGTGCAATGTACTGGGCACACTTGCACATTTCTATCAAACGTTGAGTTTGATCAGTGTGTGATCGCCCTCAAATTAGAGTTCAACTTCGATAGTATCCACTTTTATATCCGGATCGGTCTCGCAATCCTTGCAATCTTTGGCATGGATTTATAGGTCTCCAGTTGAATTTAGACACCTGATAGAGGCAAGCCTTTCCGCCTGGCACACATCAACATGGTCATTACTTTTCAAGAACCTAACAGGCTTATTGGCGGCGTATAGGGATCTGGGCAAGTATCGTCGCCCAAGTCTGGCGGTTCATCTACCAAATATGTGGGCGTTCCTGCGTTATTTTCAACCCGCATCTCACGAATATATCCTGAATTAAATTTCACATTCCCATTTTCCCTGACAAGTTTTCGACCTAAGCGTTGCTTTTAGTCGATCACATTCCCTGTTGATAGACAACCTGACAATTAAAACCCTTACCAGCTACGTGCTTTGCCGAAAGTGATTTAACAAGTTCTGACTTCAAACGGCAGATCATTGGAACAAACCGCCGGTTTTTCTAAAGGGTTTGTAAAAACCTGTGGCGGATGGTGCGAGTTTCCTCAAAGTGGTTTTCTGTTAATCAACGTTTTGGACAACATATTGCCGGTGGATTAGAGCCCAGGATAAGCCTTGAATGTTTGTCCAACAGCCTCTTCCAACATGCTCAAGGCAGCCGAGACAATCGCCCGCTGCTCAACTGCATGCCCAGGAAAACCGATCGGATAGCCCATCGGGAAGTTGGTTATCAATGCACGTGATACATTCATCTCTTCGAGCCGGGAGCGAAAGACTTGTACAGCAATTATGACGGTAGGAATTCCTGAATATTCTAATATCCTTGACAGGTGTCCCACGGACACATGACATACTGGTCAGCTGGGTACCAGTAATGCGGCTTCGATCCCTTTGGATTTGAACTTCTCCACCCAATGGGGACCGCTCTTTTTTGTCAAACGTGATTGGGCACATGCGCCGACAAAGGAAAAAACAGGAGAAACAAACCGCCCAATTATCCCCTCTTTTTCCAACTCGAGTAAGCGCGTGATGGGGAAATTGACATTTGGATCCAGTTGAGCAGCCCGGATATCATAACCAGGGTGGCGAACCCGAAGCCTGATCACTTCTGTATCGGTTGGAATTTCAGTAAGCTCAGGGTCTGATTTTAGAAAATCAATGATCCGCGTGAGCGCTTCATTCTGGGTCATATTGCTTACTCCGAAGGGCATCGGATCATTGTCTTCAACGAAGTGACCACTGGATGTTATCAATCCCAAGCGCAACTCTGACAATGGTTTAGTAACTGGAGTGAATGGGCAGTCTGAATAGACAAATTTTCCAGGTTGAGAATAAACCTTTTGCTGTCCATGGGATATATGCTCGGCAATTCGATCATAGTTGCCATCATTCATCGAGTCTACTACCTTCCACAGCATCTCTTGAATGAAATTAGCTGCCTCCTCATCAGACAAATCTTTCAGAAATTTGAAATTTAAATCAGTGCGAGTTCCATAGTAAAAAGAATTCTTGAACGTCTCAAAGGTTTCCTTATGCGTTTGATCCACCTTGAATTTCTCCTTTTCTCCAGGGTTGTTTCCATTTTACCTCTTTCTTTAAAGGCAAATACAATCCCATTTTCCAGAAAGAACCGCAGAGTAAGGAATGGGGCAATGTGTCGATAGAACAATAATTATATAGGAGTATTGGTTAGGGCAACTGGTTTCGGTGCGATCAAGGGGAGATGGTTCGAGTGTCTTCGCGCTCGGAGTGTGGGAAAAGGGGAAACTGATCCCGCGCTCCGAGCTCGTAAACAACGGTCTGTCTAGAAAGTTATTACTTGATATCCATCCGCTGCCCGTTTACGTAGACTGGGATGCTGTCGGTGTTCGGCGAGGAAGGGAAGGTTTTGTTTTTCGGCTTTATCGTACACCTCGAAGGCTCGAGCGCAGAATTTGCAGAGCCCGGCTACTTTGTCTTCTACCGATTGAAAAAGACTGTTGAGTTTGTTGTCCGAATCGGCAAGGTTGACGGCTGAGACGACGCCGCTTCCATCGAAAATCAGCTCGACCTGATCACCCGAATCTTTAAAATCCTTTACCGTCTCCAAAGCGTTCAACACACGCGCCATTTCGTTATGGTTTTCCAAATTGGAAAGAACTACGATAGCTGCTTTCGTCATTTTTTTAAATCTCCTGTTGTTATTTGATTAATAATAGACATATCCTACTGACAATGTGTGGTGTGGATCTCTTACCAAACATAGATGATTGGTGATATGACATTATTTAGCCTACTGGTGGTTTTCTCTACACCTGTTATTGCTGAAGGGTTTGTCCACGGCGTCGTGGTCAAAGTGGTTGGGGAAGGTATTACCTTGACGGAGCGCCAGATGGTGAGAGGAGCGCGATAGATATCCCTTGTCACTACTGGACTCAGGAATGCCACAACCAACTGGCTGGGAAACACTACAATTCAAGCCGGTTTGGGTCCCCAAGCTGTTGGTCAAGCGATGAGGGCGATGGGCGCTTATTATAGCTAATCCATGCCATCATCAATACCTGCAACCGGAGTAAGCAAGCCAGTACACTGCCCGCAGGTGTGTGTCCACTTTAAGGTAATTCTATGCAAGGTAGTTTTCGATAGCTCTTTGCAGTTCAGCTGGCTTGAACCCCCAGGGTCCCAACCTACCAGCATAAACCACTTTTCCATCCAGTCCTATCAAATACAGGCGCGTCGGTGCAGCTGCGAAAGCCTTGTTGATAGCATCATCCATTTCGTCCACATAGGTGTGGATACCATACTGCAGCGCTTGCGCGCATTCGCCGGCGACCTTTCGTCTTTCTTCAATAGTTTTCGGATCATAAACGTTCTGGGCTGCTTTTGGTGCATAGCGTTGGATGAGCTTCCCCATTAAACCTTTGCCCAGCCACCAACCATCAACGGGGTGGGCTTCGCGTATATAAATCGTCAGAAATTGGATCTGTTCGTGGTAGCGAGCATATAAGTCTCTAAGACTCACGGTCCCTTTGACATAAGGGGGTCAAGTGAAACTGCCAAATACGAGCACCACTGGCTTATTACCCCGAAAATCTGACAAGCGGACAGGGTTGGCGCCCTGCACATCATAAAGCTCGAAATCTGGAGCCAGATCACCGATTTTAGGAGCTTGAGAATCATATCTGGCTTGCCATTCCTGGAATTTACGTCGTCCGGATATCATCGATACTACGTGTAGCCTCCTTTGAGATGATCGGTTAAAGAGTATACCAGACATATATAGACAACCACTGACGGACATTCTCCCATCCATCAAAAGCATCATCCATATTGACCGTGGAGCCTCAACCTTCCCAGCCAATTCAGCCATTGTACGTGCACCTTCTACGCCATCTTTTTCCAGAGATCGGATGGCTGTCTCGTCGATTTCATACCCCACCACATGGTGTCCACCGCGCAGCAGACGAGTTACCATATTTGCGCCTATCTTTCTTTAATCTACCATCGCAATTTTCATAAAGTAACCCCCCTTTTCATTAATGATTGACTTGCTATCAATGAACCATGATATCCGCCAGGCTTGTCTGGAGATATTCCAGGTTTTTGGCAACCGACGCTTCAGAATTGAATATGCTCGAACCAGCTACCAGGATTGTTGCGCCAGCATTTGCGACAAGAGGAGCTGTGGTTGAAGTGATTCCTCCGTCAACAGCGATGCGGGTGCTCAAATTTCTTTGCTGTAATAATTGACGTAGCTGCTTAATTTTCTCCAATTGAGAGAAGATAAAATCTTGACCGCCGAATCCCGGATTTACGGTCATAATCTGGATCACATCAGCCAGGTCTAGTACTTCATCAAGGACGCTGACTGGAGTGCCTGGATTGATTGCCACCCCAGCTTCAACCCCGAGCGCTCTGATGGCTTGCATGGTGCGGTGTATATGTGGGCAGGTCTCTTGATGCACGATCAGCCGGTTGGCTCCGGCATTCACAAACACTTCCAAGTATGGCTCAGGATTGGTGATCATAAGATGCACATCCAGCAGCGCTTTGACCAAAGGGCGCACTGCCTTAACAATACCTGTACCAAAAGTGATATTTGGAACGAAATGCCCATCCATTACATCTATTTGTAGGGCTTCTATACCTGCTGCTTCTGCTTGCAGAACTTGTTCGCCAAGTCGCGCTAAGTCTGCTGACAATATGGACGGTTCTATAACTATCCTGTTGTTCACTCTTCAACTCATTTCCCAGCTCAGGCTGGTATGTACAAATCCCTGTTTTCCGCCATTTGTTTATTATCTGTGTTCGATGTTGTCAACCAGATGCTTGCCTCACTTGTGATGATTAATGATGTGCTTAGTGTTCTGTCAAACCTGAATCGATGATCATAAATATACTGAGAAAGAACGCTTTAGGCTTTGTCAAGCAATAAAAGGCCTGGCATGAAACCATACTCTTAGCCTTGACAAAGCACTTAGT
>JACUUU010000150.1 GCA_014859065.1 Anaerolineales bacterium | reverse complement strand
TTATCGTTGACGACCACCGCATCGTTCGCCAGGGAGTGCGCGCTTTTCTGGATACTCAACCTGATCTGGTTGTTCTTGGTGAGGCTAGCTCAGGTGAGGAAGCAGTGGATATGGTTACCCAGCAAGTACCCGATGTGGTTCTGATGGACCTGGTCATGCCGGGGCATATGGATGGCGTCGAATCCACGCGCCAGGTCAAGAAAACCAGCCCGCGCACGCAGGTCATCATGCTGACCTCGTACCACGATGACGAACACATCTTCCCTGCCATTCGCGCCGGCGCACTTTCCTATGTTTTGAAGGACATTGGCCCACAGGAATTGGGAGATGTGGTCCGCAAAGCTGCTCGGGGGGAAGCTGTCCTGCATCCCAAGGTGGCTTCTCGGGTGATCAAAGAACTACAAGGCGCCCGACATACTGCTCCAAACGCCTTCAACGAGCTGACGGATCGTGAGATGGAAGTGTTATGCCTGATCGCAGAGGGTTTGAACAACAACCAGATTGCCGAACGCCTCACCTTGAGCGAGAAAACTATCAAGGGTCATGTCAGCAATATCCTAAATAAGCTGCACCTGGCAGACCGTACCCAAGCCGCCGTCTACGCCTGGCGCCAGGGCATCGTCCGCAAAGATTGATCACACAAATATAATGAAGAAAGGTTTCTCTTCCACAGCCAAGTAGCGAGGGAAGGATTTAAACCCATAACCAGCACATCGTGAGCCTAATTTGCACGCAATTTTATGGAAAAAGGCACTTTTCAGTGCCCTTTCATTATCTGAAATTATTTCACTTTTGAAGTTTAGCTAACAATCTTGTTCAAGCCCTTAAACAAGAACACGTACCCCCATGGGCGTTGAGCCTGGAGGTTGTGTCTTGACATCAAGACCATCGTGGCATATACTCAATTTACCGAATTAATAAACATACATTCGGTTTATTAATTCAAAGGCTATGGCTAGAACAGTCAAGGAACACGAACACACAGCAAAGCGCAATGAAATCCTGAATGCGGCTCAACTGCTTATATTTTCAAAAGGCTATGAGCGCATGACCATTAAGGATATTCTGGCTCATCTAAAGATTTCCAGCGGGGCTTTTTACCATTATTTCGATTCAAAACAGGCAGTCTTGGAAGGATTTATAGAACGCATCCAGGAGGAAACGGAAAAGCCGCTTCTTCCCATTCTTAACGATCCCCACCTGTCTGCCATTGAAAAACTGCTAGGTTTTTTCGGCACACTGGACAGCTTAAGAACGGCACACAAAGCAAAAGTGATCCAGTTATTGCGGGTCTGGTATACGGATGAAAATGCCATCGTCCGTCAGAAAGTGGACGAAGCCGTGCGTGAACAGCGCGCGCCGCTGCTGGAAGAGATTGTGCGCCAGGGCGTTCAGGAAGGTGTCTTTTCAACCCCCTACCCAGCCCAGGCTGGCGAAGTCATCCTGTCCCTGCTACAAGGCATGGGCAACACACACGCAAAATTGTTGCTATCGCTAGACCAGGAAGTTGTCACAAAAAACTATGAGCAGCGCTGCATAGAGGAGATTACCTCAACATATGCCGCCTACATGAGCGCAATAGAGCGTGTACTGGGATCACCTCCCAATTCCTTGCAGCGCCCCGATGCGGTTGAAGCTGTAAAGATGTGGGTCACGGCGCAGCAAGCATCTCCGCCAGACTAACGAAGACAGAACATCGGATTGTATGTGCATTAGACTGAGACACTCCGCGCTTGCTTGACCGCAAAAATATCCCGAGAAGGAGCTTTACTATGACACCAGACAAAACCCAGGTTGCATCCCAGGAATTGAACGAATACCCCATCATTGATGTCTCTGACCTGAAGAAAAGCTACACATCAGGCATGGTCAAAACTGAAGTCTTGAAAGGGATAGGGGTGAAATTGAATGCTGAAGATATTGGTGTCATCCTGGGACCATCCGGTTCGGGAAAAACAACTCTAGTGAATATCATCGGCGGCATCGACCGCGCAGATAGTGGCGAGGTTACTGTCAATGGAATTAATGTAAGTGCAATGGACGACACCAGGCTGACCGATTACCGGCGCGAGCACATCGGTTTTGTCTTCCAGTTCTATAATCTCGTTCCTAACCTGACTGTCGGGGAAAATATCGAAGTTGTTTCCAACCTCAGCGAAGCTGCCCTAAATATAAGGGAAGTTTTGACAGCGGTTGAGATGCAGGATAAAAAAGACCGCTTCCCCAGGGAGTTGAGTGGCGGTGAACAGCAGCGTGTATCCATCGCGCGGGCAGTGGTTAAGAATCCGAAAGTATTGCTTTGTGATGAGCCAACCGGCGCGCTGGACTATGAAACCTCCCTTCATATCCTGCGTCTTTTACAACTAGTGAACAAACAGTACGGAACAACCATTTTGATGGTGACGCACAACACCGCCATTGCGTCTCTGGCAAACCGGGTGTTCAAGCTGCGAAGTGGAGAAATCGTAGAGGAAATTATCAATCAGACGATCGTCCCGGCAGAAAGGATTGAATGGTAATGATCCTGCTGCGAAAAGCATTACGAACTATTCGGGAAAACAAAGCCCAATTTTTTGGCGCTTTCTTCATGGTGCTCATCAGCAGTATGTTGATTGTCGGCATGACGATGGTTTCAGCCAACCTGGGTGCCATCTTCACTTCTTATTCTGCCAATAACAAACTCGCTGATGCAGAATTCAATACTGCCCGTGAGATTGAAATAGATAGCCTGGAACATCGCTTCGATGCCCTGATTGAAAAAGGGAGTATGGTCGATTACGAATTGACACCGGGACAAACCCTGAGGATATTTTCAGAAAACACCAGGGTCAATCTCCATGCGCTCCTTGAAGGACAGGACCTATCAGAGAATGGAATTCTCCTGGACCCGCTTTTCGCGGGCGCCAATGACTTATACTTCGGCGACACCTTGATGCTCAATGGGGCTGAATATAAAATATCAGGCTATATGGCTCTGCCTAATTACATTTACATCATTCGCTCCAAAGAAGAGATGATTAATGACCCCAAGACTTTCGGCATTGCGGTGTTGAGCGAGCAGAATCTGGAAGGGTTGGCAGGTAAAACTGATTTTTATGCGCTTCGATTTAACCAACGCGAAAACATTCACGAACAGGAATTGCTGTTCAAGGAACATCTGTTAGTAAATGGCATTGAAATAACGAGTTGGGAGAGCACCGTAAACAATCCACGAGTTTCATACGTAGACCTGGAAGTCCAGTATCTCTCTACCTTAAGCAAAGCCATTCCCGGCATGTTGCTGATGCTCTCCATCGTTCTGATTGGCATTTTATTAAATAGGACGATTCAGCGGGAGTCTGCTGTCTTAGGCACCCTTTATGCCCTGGGATACCGGAAGGCAGAGTTTCTACGTCATTATCTGATATTCCCATTGCTGATTGCAGGTTTAGGTGGCCTGCTGGGCGCCTTGCTTGGGCTGGCAATGGTAAAACCTATGCTCGACTTTATGATGACACTGGCTTTCAGCATGCCTGTGGATACCTATCAATACAACTATATCGCCCTGCTCATCGGCATTTTGGCACCTGTGATTGTGCTTTGCCTGTCATCCTACCTTAGCATCTCCCTTCAATTGCGCGCTGCACCCGCCGAACTGATCAAAGGCGCCAGGATCTCAGATAAATTGAATTTCATCGAACGAGCTTTGAAACTTGAACGTTTCAGTTTCAACACCAAGTTCCAAATTCGGGAACAGGTCAGGAGCCTTCCAAGAACCGGCTTCCTGCTGTTCGGTGTTGTTGTTGCGACCATGCTCTTGTTGTATGGGCTTACGCTCCAAAGTTCTTTAGATTACATGCTAGATGAAGGTATCACAGCACTGTATGACCTGAAATATGAATATGTATTCAAGGAAATCCAATCAGACCAGCCACCTGCGGGGACAGAGCAATTCAACGCAATCCTTGTCTCCTCCCAGGAAGACAGAAGTTTCAACTTTTACGTTGTAGGCGCACTCACGGAGAGCACCCGCTTGAGACTCAAAGATCCGTCGGGGAATAAACTGATACCAGACCGGGTGATAATTACCAACATGCTCGCTGACAAACTACAGGTAAACCAGGGGGATGAAATTCATTTCGTCGATAATCATGATTTAAGGGAATATTCCCTCACCGTTGAGGCGCTAGCCGATTCGGCGGCAGGCGAATTTGTGTTCATACCGCTAGATGTGATGAACGAGATGGTGGGCTTGCCGCCTGGTTCATACATCGGGATATGGACGGATGAGCAGATGGAGTTTCCCGAAGGCGTTATCAGCAGCACAAAATCAATCGAGGCAATCGCAGCAGGAATCAGAGAACTCGTCAGCCAAACCGGTATCCTGGTCTACACTCTGACTGTCTCGGCGTTTGTTCTGGGGTTGATTATCATCTTCCTGGTTACCGGGATGGTTATCGAAGAAAGCAAGAAAACCATTTCACTGTTCAAGATCATGGGCTATCGGCCTAAAGAAGTGAACAAGCTCATCCTGAACAGCAACACGATCGTTGTTGTCGGGGGATACCTGATTGGAATTCCGGTGCTGCTCGTTTCGGTGACAGCACTGTGGCAAAGCCTGGCAGACAGTCTGCAGATGACCATTCCCGCAAGGTTGAATTTCTGGTATGTGCTGTTTGGTTTTTTCGTTGTGATGTTTACATATCAGGTTTCCAACCTGCTCAGCAAGAAAAAAATCAACAAGATACCGATGAGCGAAGCATTAAAGGCTGGAACTGAATGATGGCGAGTAAACAGGCAGACCAAATGCAAGACCCGGAACAGGGCAAGGGTAATCGCCAATCTTTAACCCAGCAAATATCACTCAACCCGGCTCAACTTGTCGCTCTCCAACCTGTTCATGCTGATGCCTGCTTCTGCCCCTTCGAGCATTAAACGACGGTGCAATTCAGGGGCAATTCTAACCATGAATTTCCCACTAAATCGTTTGGTTGAAATGGGTTCGGGGAGCGGTTCTTCATTGTTCTCTAAATCAGCTACTACCTCTTCCACAACTCGACGTATACCTCTTAATACTTCTTCCGGTTCACCTGCCAACCAACTCAAGCTGGGGAATTCAGCACAAAGGCCGGCATACTCCCCATCTCCTTCTGACCAGATCACTCGGTATGTATATCGGTCATTCTCCATCAAAATATTCCTCCAGGAGTTCTATCGCGCTTAATACCGGTCTAACCTGATATGGTTTTGCCATTCCTCGGTCGTTTTGGATATTGATTCTTGGATCTCCTCGCCATGGTGTTTTATAAATTTGGTGGCTGGTGCTGCTCCGGCGAGCTTCTCCAAAGTAGAAATCACATACCTTACATCTATGCTCCTGTCGTTAGGATTATCAATAAATATCCTAACATCTGTAAATTGGTTGTTTTTTTCTCACCAGGAAAGGTTGTTAAATGCTGAGGATGGTAGTTTCGAAGATCTCTCATAAATGCGCCTGATTAGCTTTCGTTCTCATCTAAATCGATGGTATACAGCGGTTTGAGCGTTGGCAGGTTAAAACTAACAAGGCGCAGTAATTTGATTGGTTTTGATAGGGTTGTGGTCTATGATTGCTCTTAGTAGAGAGATAATTTCACCAGATGGCATAAGGGTAACCCACATGGACAACGAAATCGATTCACCAAAACAAAACAGTACACCCAAGCAGCACCGCTCCTATTTCCTTTTAATCGCCCTGGTCACCGCAGTTTTATTCGACCAGATGGTGTGGCAAAAGTCATTAGGGATGCAGTTCTTGATCCTGATCCTGCTCATCCTGGTTGGTGGCTTGGTATTGATCTTCATCGAGAAAGCGCGCATTGCCTGGCAGTCAACCCTGCTGCTCGTTCCGATCCTGTTTATGGATGCTATGACAGTTCTGCGCCTGGACGGGTTCACCAACTTTTCCAACGTGGTCGTATCGCTCTTCTCGCTCGGTTTGCTAGCGATCACTCTGCTCAACGGCCAATGGCTCCACTTCCGGCTGCGGGAACACCTGCTGGGCTTCTTACATCTGGCGTTGAGCATGCTGATCGAACCAGTGCGTTGGCTCATGGAGGCTTTCAAGCGCAGTGAAAGAACCCCAGAGGATCAAAAGACCTCCAAATGGGTGCGCTTGACTCCTTTCCTGCGCGGCTTATTGATCGCTGTGCCGGTGCTGATCGTTTTGAGCGCCCTGCTGGCGAGCGCTGACCCCATCTTTGCCAGACGCCTAGCTTCGATTTTCGACTGGATCACAATCGACAAGCTTTTTGAGATCATCTTCCGCCTAATCTACATTTCTGTGCTGGCTTACGGATTGACCGGCGCGTATCTGCACGCCTTTACCCACAGCGCAAAAAAACAGCAGATCGAACCCGATCAACCGGTCATAGCGCCGTTCCTGGGCAGGACCGAATATCTGATGGTTTTGATCAGCATCAACCTGCTCTTTTTCGCTTTCTTGATCATTCAATTTCAGTATTTCTTTGCCGGTGAAGCCAACATTTCTTACGAGGGCTTTACCTATGCTGAATATGCCCGGCGCGGCTTTTTTGAACTGCTGGCGGTTGCCCTGATCAGCTTGCTGCTTTTCTTGGGGTTGAGCGCGACTGCGCGCAGGGATACGAAATGGGGAAGGCGACTGTTTTCTGGTTTAGGTATACTCCTCATGCTGCAAGTAGGCGTGATTCTGCTCTCCGCTTTCCAACGCTTGAACCTGTATGAGCAAGCTTACGGCTTGACCCAGCTGCGCACGGTCACCTATGTTTTTATGATCTGGCTCGGCATCCTGCTGTTTGGGACAGTTGCCCTTGAGGTCTTTAGCCGGCTTAAACGCATGGCGCTGCTGCTGATCGTTGTCATCCTGGGTTTTACGGTGACGCTAAACCTGATCAAGGTGGATGCCTTTATCGCTGACCGTAATATCCAACACGCCGCGTCTGGTCACCCGCTGGATGTGAACTACCTTATCTGGAATCTCTCCGCGGACGCCGTGCCGGTCATGTTCGCGCATTTCAACTCGGGCGACCTGCCGGAAGATATCCGGGCAGAACTGGGTGCAGTGCTCGCTTGCCGTGCCTATCGAGCACAAGATGAAGGTACTCCCAAGGCATGGGTTAGTTATCACTATTCAAAAGCCAGGGCTGCTGACCTGTATCAACGCCACGCTGAATATTTGAAAGGGTTCCCGCTTCTAGAACAGGATGACGGTTGGTATCTGCAGCTTGAGGGGGAGTTGGTGTACTGCCAGTCTAAATAGAAGCATTGAGGGAAGGCAAGCCTTATTTCATGGAGATTTAGCAGCTGCGCTGGTCATAAAGTTTTTTAACAAAATATCAATATCGAAATTTGCAGCTTTTTTCGATTCGCACAGCATCTCCCAGGCAAGCATTTCCAAAAAATGTAGCAACTAGCCAACTATTCACCCCTAACCTGAAATGCGCCCCCCGCCGGATTCCAGCTTGCACTGGGAGGCTTTTTTGTTGTACAATCAATAAGAAGCTACCTATTTGATGGCGGATTTGACCAGGCAGCGTGCCTTAAATCCCAAATGATCTGGTACGTTTCCTAAGACGGCTTAGTTCAACTTGGATTGATGTGGCGGCAAGTTGAACTGAGCTTCGGTGTTGGTTCTAGCCCACACATCAATCCTTAAATCGTTGGGTGGCGCTAGCACAGTCAGGGCAGAACGTAAATATTCACCTGGATGGCCTAATGACATCCAGACTGCTGTTATGAAAGGAAAATATTTCCAATGAGCCAATCACAAGATGAACGCGGCGCGCAATTCTACGCGGAGACATACGACGAGTCCGTAGCAGACTGGCCGAATGAGATCGATTTCTATCAAAGGATGGCTGCGAATGCAAAGCAGGCAGATGGTAGTGTATTGGAACTTGCTTGCGGTACAGGGCGAGTGGCCATTCGACTGGCTCGTAACGGAATAAATGTCGTCGGACTGGATTTATCTCAGTACATGCTCGAAGTAGCCCGGCGCAAGAGCGTTGACCTCAACAATATACGATGGGTAGAGGGGGACATTCGATCCTTTCAATTGGATGAGTGTTTCTGGTTAGTCATCCTCACAGGTCATGCATTTCAGCACCTCAATACTCCTGAAGATCAGATGGCATGTCTCGA
>JACUUU010000149.1 GCA_014859065.1 Anaerolineales bacterium | reverse complement strand
GTCATCCAGGTCCTCAGGGTAGCGATTGTTCACCACGTGATAGTCCAGAATAGCCTGGTTGACCGCTTCTGCCCGTCTAACATGCAGTACTTCAGAATATAGGCGTGGGATAATCAATGCAGGGATTATCCCTAGGACAAAGACGATCATCAAGGAAAGAGCAATATTCTTACGCCAACCTGCCATCTCCCACGAAATCCCGATTAAAGCCAGTGCGCTGCCGGTAGCGACCATAAAGAAAAAAGTGTAATTCCAAAAACCTGGATCATATGAGGTCATATCTGAGATATTTATCTCAAATACCATTGTGAAAACAAATACAAAGGTTACCAATATCATGGTTACCTTAAGAAGCATACGCCAAATACCCTGTTTTTTGCCCCCGCTTAGAATTGACTTCAAAATCCGCGCTGTGAAAATGGCTGAAAATGACCAGAATAATAAGTATGCAATCATAAGAATAAACTGTAATAGAGGTGGGAAATAGTTCAAAAATGAGATGGCATTTTGTGGCAGGTAATCCATTGCCAACATCAAAGGTACACTGCTAAACATAAGGAATAAGAAAAGATATAAAGTCCAGCGCCATTTACCCGGCAATTCCCAGGCCAGCCAAAAACTTCCAAGGATTGCCCCTCCGATCAAGAATAACCACAAACCTGAAAAGTCTGCAGCAGACGGCTGCATAAAATTTGATGGGGCATGAATAACTTCGCTCATAAATGAAGGTATGGTTAAAAAGATACACAACAACCAGCTATACGGGATTAAGAAATACAATAACTGCCTTTTTCTTACTTCTGGATTAATCACGAAATGAATGATCAACGAACTCACAATCAACATAACCGTGATATACAATCCATCTGATGTCAGATATGCCATAAATCTTGGGACAGCATTGGGACTAAATGCTACTTCGGTATGAAACATAATTAAGATGAGTAATCCCATCAACAATAATCCCAACCATCCCCACTTTGCCCAGATGCGCTTTCTCCAGAACCCGAGTGCAACCCCCACTATAGAGAAAAATCCAAGCAACAATATCGGGTAAGTGAACTTGTGATCATCCAGTAATCCAGGCATGGATCTTATTTCACCCCTGGCATCAGAACCTGGCTGAGGGCTGGATAGTCCAGGTTCAACTATCCCTGGCACAACCCCAAGGGGCTCGTCCACTGGGATCAGGGTCCCAAACGTCCAGTTCAATCCCAACACGAATAGAATCGCCAATCCAGCCCAGGCAAATCCATTAGCAAAACGTAGCAAATTTTGTTTTCTTTTACGAATCGGAAGCTTTTGATGAAGATCTGCCACCAGCTGCTGGTTAGTTGGTTGCAGCTCTGAAAATTCTTGCCAATCTACCTTTCCCAGTTCCTGGAACAGGCTGGCATCTGCCCTACACTGCTGGCATCCTTCCAGATGCTGGTCTAATTCAGCCTGTTCCCAATCCTTGATCTCCCCTGAACTAACTTTTTCGATCAGTTTAAATGCCGTTCGATGGGTGATGCTCATAGCTCAAACCTCTTACCGACTTGTACGTAATCACCGCTAGTTTCTAACTTGACCCGCAGTTTACGAAAGGCATCATACAAGCGATTGTAAACCGTCTTTTCATTGGTCTCCAGTACCTGAGCAATCTCCCTAATACTCAGCTGCTGCTTGAAGCGCAGTAATACCACCAGGCGGTGCCTGTCTTTCAGACTATCAACCGCTGACCATAAATCAGAGATGGATTCTTGTTCCAAGGTAGTTTGCTTGATGCTCTCAGCTTTCCCTATCCGGGATTGAGCGATCATGAGCGACCGTTGCATCATTTCCCGTGTCCGCCGTTTACGCAGATACCCTCGGCAGGTGTTGAGCGCCAGTCTGTATATCCAGGCTCTGAAATTTGTCCCCACCTGGTACTTGTGGATATTGAGCATCGCAGTAATAAAGGTCTCCTGAACGGCGTCGTGAGCTTCATCGGCATCCTGCAGGATTGCCACTGCCAGTTGGTATAAAGGTGTCCGGTATCTATCAACCACCGCCCTGACAATCAAATCCTGATCGGGTTCGGAGCTGCGCAGCAGGTTATCGATGTCAGGTGAGGTTTCTAACATACCACTTTTAAAACGCGTTTCAGGTGATTAATTCTTGATTTTTCCCCCCACTGCCCGATTGACTGCTTAGATGAACAAAAATGTCTAATGCGGGGCTTACTAACCACATTTAATGGACACCATTTTCCAACATCAATCTGGCAGCTCGCCTGGCAATCTCAACCGCGAAGTTTGTCCCCCGATCCCAGGGATAGACTTGACTCATGCTGGCAAAATACAACCCCGGGATAGGTGTGCGGATTGAGGGCACTTTTTGTGAATGGTTCAACTGTGGAACCGGTTGGGCGTACTTCGTGCGGAATAACCAGGACTGGCGTACCCAGTCCGCTTTGAACTGAGGATTGAAGCGCGGCAGCACTGGCAGGAAGCGCTCCAGCAGCTGCTCCTTGCTCAAGCTGAAATATTCATGCTCTGGGTCCAGATAATCCCCACAGTAAACGATATGGTCACCTCCGAAATTCTTGCTGGAAAGAAAGTTTGTATGCTCCACCAAAGCCAGGAAGGGGAAGCCAGCTGCCTTGGGAAGGTTGAACCAGTAATAACCCTGCTCGGAGAGCTGCTGCTTCAATGCCAGCACCATCACCACCGCCCCCATGCTCTTTAAATCCAATAACCCTTGTAAATAATCAGGCGGTAGTCCAGGCGCCATTCGCGCTAAAAGGGCTGGTGAAGTCGTCGCTAAGACCTGGTCAAATACTGCTTCACCATGGTCTGATTTAATCACCAAGCCACCTTCCTGGTAAGCCTCAATCCTATCTACACCAGATGAGAGCATGATATTAACCCCCATTTCGCGCAGACGATCAGCCAGGCGGTCGGCGAAAGCTTGAAACCCCCCTCTGAATGTTCCCAGGCGGGAGGTGCGCGCTTTTAGCCGCGCCCACATCCAGGCCATGTTGACCTCTTTGTAATGCGGTCCAAACTTGCCTACTAACAGCGGTTCCCACATCAGCTCGTAAACCCGGTCTCCAGCCCATCTGCGCATCCAGGCATCGACAGTGACCTTCTCCAGCGGCAGCCAATTGTTTGTCAATCGCAGATACAGTCCCACCAAGCCAAAGCGGACTTTATCCACACCCCAACCTAAGCCAGGGAAGAGCGCAGCTGCCAGGATCGAATCGAAGGGGTAGAAGCGGCCCTGGTGGTACATCACCGTCAGCGGGCGCGGGAATATCACCTGCTCCTGCCAACCTAATTCCTCAATCAGACCCAGAATATGCTTATCTGAAGCGAACCAGTGATGGTAATACTTCTCAACCGACCAGTCCCAGTGAGGTTCTTTGAAACCACTCGCCAACCCACCAACAGAATCAGCAGCCTCATAAATGCTAACCTGGCAACCAGCCCTCTGCAGGTCGTAAGCAGCAGATAACCCACCTATTCCTGCACCAATTATTGCGATTTGTGGCTTAGAATTACCTGTCATTATTATTTCTCATATAAACTACTGCATTATCCAGGCTGAATATTAATATTCGTAATTGTCTCAAGATTCCCAGGATATTGATTAAAGTGTTCTGTCTAAAAAGCTTTCAATAAAAAGAATCACTTTGGACAGAACACTACCTCATTTAACGCTTTTAACTTCATGCTGGGCTTCCCCTACCGCCTCCTTCCAGTGGATCCCCTCTCTGGTTAGATAAAAGGCACCTAAAGCCGTTATCGGCAACCACAGAGCCACGTGCAACACAAATGTGTATCCAGCAGCCACAGCGTGTTCAACCCCGTATGCCACTAAGACGGCGATCCCGGGCGCATCAAAAGTGCCCACATAGCCCGGCGCGGAGGGGATCGTCGTCGCCAGGTTGACAATGCCATTCATCAGCATCAATGCAAAGAAACTGACCTCCAGCGGGAATGCATGCATCACGAACCAGTACTTACCAGTTTCGAGCAGCCAGATCACCACCGAAGTGATGAACACCATTAAAGCTTCACGCGGTGTCCGCAGAGACGCTAAGCCTCCCAAAAACAAGCCAGCTGTATCGAGCACTCGGGATCTCAAGCGAAGGGGGACAAGCCGCTGGACGAGCACCTGCACCAACCTTTCAGCCCGCTGGGGGAACATAGCTGCCAAAAGGAACAAAATCAAAGCCCCCAGGAAAGCGCCTGTCCCCGCCAACGCCACCGCTCGAATACTACCCACCAGTCCCGAATCTTCTGTCAAACGCGCCAGTTCGGGCAGGTTTAGGAAGATAAACGAAAGCATCACCACCCCATCGAAAATCCGCTCGACGATGATCGTCGCTAAAGATGACGAGATCGAAACCCCCTCACGCCTTTTGAGTACTACAGCCCGCAGCACCTCACCTGCTCGTGCCGGGAAGATATTGTTGCCCATATATCCAATAGTAACGATGGGAAACATCGACCGAGTGGAAATCGCTTTGACCGGCCGCAGCAAATAATGCCATCGCCAGGCACGTGCCCACACCCCCACGAAATAAACCGCTATTCCAGGCAGCAACCACCAGTAATTAGCTCCTTGCACTGCCCCCCATAAATCCTCGATATGTAAACCCCGTAGGGCAACATACAGAAAAATCAGGCTGATAACCAGCCCGACCCAGAATTGCCAACGTCTCATGGCGACCATTCTACCACTCATCAACTCAGCCTGCTATTTGAAACCCGCTCCGATCATCCGGCAACCAAATTTCTCCTTTTAGAATCCCTTCCAACAACTCTCCCACCTGTCCATTTCCTGCTTTTATTTCCTTCCAATTCTTTTATAATACCGATATGAAGGTCAAATGGTTGGTAACTGCCCTGGTCTTCCTCACTATAACAGGGGCTATCGGGATCGCCTATCTGGTATTTTCACCCGAATTGGTAAGCGTTTCTCCACAGCCTGGAGAAGTGGATGTTTTAGCTGCCTCACCAGTACGCTTGACCTTTTCCACTACCATGCAAACCGAATCCGTTGAGGAAAGGTTGTCCTTCACACCTGCCGTAAGAGGTGAATTTAGCTGGGAGGAGCGCACTTTATCATTCACACCTGACCAACCCTGGTATAGTGGGGAAAGTGTCACCATTCACCTTCAGCCTGGCGCCCGCTCGGAAGGTCTGATCCCGCTTCCTTTACGTGGTCGTCACGAATGGACCTTTACCATCAGTCACACCTTGCTGCTTTATCTATCACCTACGAATGGTATTGTCAACCTGTTTGCCCATGATGTCCAATCCGGGGTAACCCAACAGCTCACCAGCAGCTCAACCGGATTGCTAGACTTCAGCGCCAGCCCGGATGGGCGTTACATTTACTACAGCGAACGTAACCCAACTGGGGGCAGCGACCTCATCAGGATGGATCGGTTAGGCGATGATGCGGGACAGCCGGTCATTGAGCGCTTGTTAGCTTGCTTGCATGCGTTTTGCCATTCTGCCCAAGTTTCGCCTGATGGCACCTACCTGGCTTATGAACGTGAACCTCGCCCACAAATTGGTCAATCACTCTATTCCCAGGTCTGGTTATTGGCGCTGCACCCAGGTAATGAAATAGAATCGGGTGAAATTATGAACAACCCGATCAGTCAAGCCAACCATCCAACCAGGTCGCCAGCCTGGTCATCCACGGGTTGGCTGTCTTATTATGATCTGGAGTTGAAAGCATTTGTCCTGCTCAACCCAGTCAGCGGCGAGTTGTTGGAGTTCTCCAATGAGACCGGTGAATCAGGCACCTGGTCACCTGACGGGGAGGCTTTCGTCGCCCCAGAGATCATCTATGCACCTCCGCCAGCCGGCGTGGAAGAGTTCAGCCTATTGGCAGCCAGTCATTTGCTAAGCTTCGATCTTTCCACAGGTGAGGTTCACAACCTCAGCCAGGGAGTAGCTATCGAGGATACTTTTCCCGTTTTTTCGCCGGATGGAAATTGGCTTGCATTTACTCGTAAATTCCTCGACGAAGCCCGTTGGACTCCTGGACGCCAAATCTGGATTGTGGATGTTAGCACTGGAGCGATTCAATCGTTGACTGACTCCCCAAGCTTCAACCATTCCAACATTATCTGGAACCCCGATGGTGAAAAGATAGCATATCTACGTATTAACCTGGACCACCTGACAGACCCGGTCGAGCTCTGGATCGTCGAGATCAGCACCAACGAGCATCACCAAATCGTTTCCGGAGCTTATTCACCGCTGTGGATACCTTAATCAATTCCTTAATAAAACAACCAAAAACTTACTTCCGGAGAATCTCATCAAAAGACCGCTTTGGCACGTAATGGACGCCTTGTTCATCCCGCTAAAATTTATAACCCCCCTCTGCGCCCATTGGCTCAATCACCACAATCTCTTTCGGCTTACCAAGGGTGAGAACCAGCAAAATTTCTACCTGTTTGCTCTACCAGTGAGAATATCAACTTTGTTCTAAATGCCAGATGTGAAGGTGATGGATTGGGCTTATATACCACCTGTGAAGAACTACCTTTCCTTGAATGCTGGTTTACCCTTGTGTTTTGCCAACAGCAGCTTATTGGTCACTTACTGTCCTGATCATTAAAATCATTTTGAAACTTTGGTGAACTTTAAGCGTTAATACTTTTAACACTGGATCCTTTGCCAAGCGTGTATCTTAACTTTGTACGTCATTGTATTGACGTGAAAGGTCGTGGATAAACTTTAATAACCACAGGTGAACGCCCGCACTGTAATGCAATAATAATTCCTGTCAAGTTCACCTGACCCTTATATAAAGAGTGGTATGCAGCTTAACTTACCAAAGGACTGAATCAATGTTTGCCACCATGGTCTCGCTTGCGATCGGTTTTATCGCCCTTACTACCGGGCGGCAGGTTTACTGGCTGTATGCTGGAGGGATCACGCTGGTCAACATTTTCATCTTGACTCCTCTCTTCCTTAATGTATCCCAAACCGAAGAATTGTTGGTTATCGCTACCCTGGGTGGAATTCTATTTGGGCTCTTTACTATGCTCTTTGGGCGTCCCATGGTAATTCTGGCAGCATTCCTGACAGGTGGATACCTGGCAGTCATACTGCCAATTCAGTTTGGGTTAGGGACTACCTGGTTGAGCTGGTTCGCCTATGTCCTTGGAGGCGTTATAGCGGTTATGCTTGTGTTTATCTGGTTCGATACACTAATTATTGTACTTTCCGCATTTGCTGGAAGCAGTCTCATTGTTCATACCCTTGTACTTGGCGACTTCGATCGCCTGCTCTCCTTATTTGGCATTGCTATCTTCGGAATAGCGATCCAATCGATTTTGATGCGCTATTACCCCGAAGAAATTGATGGTTAATCCACACAAGTTTGTATATATGGTTTTCCCAAACATTTTCTGTAAGGCAAGGGTGAGATCTTGAAGCACTGTGGGAGTGTAACCTGACGCGGATGTGACCAGCAAGAACACTTAACCGAACTACAACGTCGCCGGTGCAGCCACTGTAGGCACACATTCCGCAGCTATAACAGTGGTGTTGGGCAAGCTACCCGCACTCATCGGACCAGGAGACTGGCGGCATTGGGCTGGGCTCTGGGGTTGAGCTACCGTGACATCTCTCTTTCCTTGAAAAAAACCGGCATAGCTATCAGCCATACCACTGACTGATGTGACCGGCAAAAATTAAAAGAGCGAGCCAGGAAAAATGTCGTTACTGGCCCGCTCGAAGGTCATTCACTGGATGAAGATTTTAGTTTATACTTCAACCCACGCTTAAGCATTGTGGTCGCAGTAGAATGGGCGAACGGCTCACGTGAAATCTTGGGCACAGTTGATGAATTCAATCCCCACCGTATAAAAAGGTGGCTCGAATCTATGGTGGTTGATATCAATATCGTTGTTCAACATGTCGAAACTGGCTATCTACACCAAGCATAACAGTCCGCCAGATTCATCTTAACTCATTATATATGCCACTTACTGAGAAATCTCTTCTTTCGATTCCACTTTACTTAGGTACCCCACCTCTTCCAACATGGCGATGATCTTGGCAGCGTTCTCCTCAGCTGTAAACTTGATCGTATTCAAGGTAATTTCTGCATCAACCGGTGCTTCATAAGGATCATCCACACCAGTGA
>JACUUU010000148.1 GCA_014859065.1 Anaerolineales bacterium | reverse complement strand
AAGAATTGATTCTCGCATCAAGCGCGATATCCAGCCGTGATAAGTTGCTTGATATCTTCAGTGAGTACGGTAATTCAGACTATGTCAATATACGCATGTCCTCCGGTCTTTACGAGATCATAACAACTGGCTTGACAGTCCACCAATTTGCTTATGTTCCATTGGTTGGCGTTAATAAAGTCCGGTTGTCGGATACTGACAAAATCATCAAAGCTTTGTTGGAATACAGCATAATCGTTCCTGGTTTGGTGCTGGTTTCCCCCCTGTTGCTATTGATTGCTTTGGCAGTGAAACTGGATTCGCCAGGGCCAGTTATCTACCGCCACCGGGTTATGGGAGTCAAGGGAAAACAATTTGATGCTTTCAAATTCAGGACGATGTATATTAACGGTGATGAGATCCTGGCAAAATACCCTGACCTGAAACGTGAGCTGGACAGCAACCATAAACTTAAGAACGATCCCCGGGTCACTCGATTGGGTCGTTTCCTGCGTCGTTACAGCCTGGATGAGCTCCCCCAACTATTCAATGTCTTGAAAGCTGATATGGCTTTGATTGGTCCACGGTTTATCGCCCCTTACGAGATGGAAAATTATAATCACTGGGGCATCAACCTGCTTACAGTGCGCCCTGGTCTCACTGGCTTATGGCAGGTGAGTGGTCGCTCTGATATTTCTTATCAGGAACGCGTCAACCTGGACATGTATTACATTCGCAACTGGTCCATATGGCTGGACTTGCAGCTCTTGTTTCGAACTATACCAGTAGTATTGAAAGGCAAAGGTGCATACTAATAAAATGAAAGCGGGTAAATTTTGTTGTTAATTAAGTTGGTAACCTGCTGTGAATTAGAAAGAATTGGTGATAAAGACGGTATTGCACTTATATGATGTGACGATTAGTTGGTGATTGTTTTACAGCCTCAAGGTGAATTTATTGGGGTGTCCGCTTGGCTCACAATTGCCAAATGGAATATTCATGCGGCATAAGACCTAACCGAAAGTTGTCACCGATTTATGATGCTGCCAAAATTGTGATGTCTCTGGGTGGCACACATTATATTACTGAAGTTATTTAAAACTCGGGATAACCTGGACTGAAAGAGGATCAATATGGAATTAAAAGCATATCTCATTCCACTTCTTAGATTTTGGTGGTTGCTTTGCGTGGCTGCTGTGGTAGCTGCAATATCTAGTTTTTTGTTTGTTCGACAACAGCCAGATATATACCGGACTCGCACAACCCTGGTTGTGGGGACAACAGTATATGAGGCAAACCCTGGTGGTCAGGATATCTGGCTGTCGCAACAATTGGCTGGTTTTTATGCTGATTTGGCAAACCGTGCTACAGTACGAGATGCTACTATGGCTGCTTTAGGCTTGAATTGGTTGCCGGATTATGCTGTACGCCCCTTAGCCAACAGCCAGTTGATGGAGATCACCGTCACTGATACCAACCCTCTCCGGGCGCAGGCAGTCGCTAACGAACTGGCTAATCAATTGATATTGCAGACGCCAGGAGGCATGACCCAGGAGGACGAGGAGCAGCAGCAATTTGTACAACAGCAGTTAGAGCAGCTAAGGCAGAGAATCCAGGAAACGGATGAGGAGATCGCCAATCTGCGCGAACAACTTCTGGATATGGTCAGCGCTCGCCAGATTGCCGATACCCAGCAAGAGATCCAATTGCTCGAGACCAGGTTGAATACTTTGCAATCCAATTATGCTTCTTTATTGACGAGTTCCGGTCAGGAGGCCAGAAACACTCTGACTGTGATTGAGAGCGCAGTTTTACCTACAAATCCAATCAATCAAAATAGAGCTATGGTGGTCTTGTTATCTTCAGCCATAGCATTAATGATAGCTGCTGGGGGTGCCTATGTTCTTAATTACATGGACGACACATTAAAAGGGAAAGATGAGATCACAAAATTATTAAATTTACCTGTGCTTGGACATTTTTTCGAGTTACCAGATGACACAAGTAATGGATTGTATGTCGTAGAGCAGCCAAGATCGCCCTTTGCTGAGGCGTTCCGTTCATTAAGAATTAATCTCGATTACATGAATGTGGACAAGCCTTTAAAGTCCATTCTGATCACCAGTGCATCCATTGGTGAAGGAAAAAGTATGTTGGCATCAAACCTGGCAGTTATTCTGGCTCAAGGTGGGAAAAAAGTGATCCTGGTCGATGCAGATCTTCGCAAGCCGACCATTCATCGTAGATTCAATATCCAAAATGGCAAAGGCTTGAGCGATATGATTGGTGGAAACGTAGATTTTCGCGAGGTAATCTACCAATGGAGCAGTAAATTATTTATCATTCCAGCTGGACATATACCACCTACCTCTGTTGAATTACTTGGATCTCCACGCATGAATTATTTGTTAGAGCGTATGAAGCAGATCGCAGATGTAGTCATTATCGATTCACCCGCCCTTGTAGTGCCTGATGCAGCAATTTTAGCTCCAAAAGTAGATGGGTTACTTTATGTAGCCCGGTATGGCTACACTCGAAAAGTAGCAGCTAAATCTGCTCTGGAACAAATGGATCGTATAGGTGCAAGAATGATAGGAGTTATTCTCAACCGGGTTTCCCAAAAGGATCTAATTTATGGAGATTACTACTCTTATAACAATTATTCTTATTACAGTGAGGAAGTTCCTGCATTGAATAATGGACACGGGAAAATTTACAATTTCCTTAGAGGAAGACTGAGAACTATCTCTAGAAGAGTAGATCATCACCATAATACTGATATTCAAGTTTCAGAAAGTGGGGATGAAACCGATTCGACGTAAGTGTCTTATTTACAGCAGGTAGTTTTGTTTTAGGTATATCACTCATGTTTGATGGATGAAAGATGTATGATAGAAGATGTCAGGAAATATTGGAACGAAAACCTGCATGATATTGCAATAACTTCTTTCTTACCTGGTAGTGCCGAATTTTTTAAAGAGCTTGGTTCTTACCGCTACAAGAAGTTAAACTACTTGGTCGATTTGCTTGATTTTGAATCATATAGAGGAAAATATCTACTTGAGATTGGTTGTGGAGTGGGGATTGACCTGGTGCGTTTTGCTCGAGCGGGGGCAAAGGTTGTAGGTGTTGATATTTCCGAGAAGGCAATAGGTTTAGCGCAAAAGTATTTTTCTCTCGAAAACTTGCAGGTGGACTTGCATGTGATGAATGGGGAGGCATTAGAATTCACTAATAATACCTTTGATGTGGTCTATGTTCATGGTGTTTTACCTTACACAACACACCCAGAAAAAATGATATCAGAGGTCTACCGGGTCTTAAAACCTGGTGGAGAAGCAATATTAATGGTTTACAATAAATTCTCCTGGTTAAATTTACTGACCAAATTGACCAATGTTCCCCTTGAGCATGTAGATGCCCCTGTTTATCGAAAATACTCAACAAGCGAGTTTAAAAAACTCCTAAAACCTTTTAAACAATATCAAATCATCTTTGAGAGATTTCCATCGAAGACACAACTTCATAATAACTGGAAGGGAAAAGTCTATAATGATTTCTTTGTACGAGCTTTTAATTTTATCCCTCGTGTCATGATTAAGCCATTTGGTTGGCACTTGGTTAGTTTTGCGGTTAAAGAGAAATGAACCGAAATTTGGCAGATTTGACCGATAAACAATTTGACATTCTTGTCATTGGGGCCGGTATTCACGGTGCTTTTGTTGCTTGGGACGCTGCCTCACGCGGTCTCCGTGTAGCCCTTATCGACAAGGGGGATTTCGGCAATGCGACATCGCAAAATAGTCTGAAAATTATTCACGGCGGTTTACGTTACATTCAAGATGGAAACATATCTGTCATCCGTAACATGGTTCAAGAGCGTAGCAACTGGTTGAAAATTGCCCCTCACTTAATTCATCCCTTGCCTTGTCTTCTACCGACAAATGGCAGTTTGACTAGAAACCGATTCACAATTTCGCTAGCTTTACAACTTAATAATATTCTGAGCTACGACCGTAACCATTATCTCAATCCTGAGCAAAGTATTCCTAAAGGAAAATGGGTTTCGAGAGAGGAATGTAACCAGTTAATTCCAGGAATTAATACAGCGGAGATGACGGGTGCAGCCATGTGGCACGATGGACAGATTTATAACACCGAACGACTATTACTCTCTGTTATTATGTCTGCTTCCTGTGCTGGGGCTGTTATAGCTAATTATGTAGAAGCGACTGGTTTTATACGCAAAGGCGCTACCATTAATGGAATGAAAGCAAAAGATGTGTTCTCTGGACAAGATCTCGAAATACACACTTCATTGGTCGTCAATTGCACTGGTGCCTGGATAGATACGGTGTTGGACGATATCCGGGAAGAGAAAAATAGTCCAATTTTTTATCCTTCAGTCGCCTTGAACCTGGTGACTCGTCAAATATGGGACAAATTTGGTATTGGCCTTCCAAGCCGTCCTGAATTAATAAAAAGTATTTCTTCGTCCGACTCAATTTCACAAGTTTTATTTTTTGTTCCGTGGAGAAAGTCCACAATAATTGGCACCTGGCATTTGCCCTTGGATAAATCCTCCGATGATTTTGAACTTACTGAAGAAATTGTCCAACATTTTCTTGATGTGGTGAACAGTACAGATCAAAAGCTGCAGCTCTCTTTGGATGATGTCCTGCATGTCCAATTTGGCTTCCTGCCGATGATCCCTCAGCGTGATGGAACTCAAAGAGTACGGTTAGTCCGTGAAGGTAAAGTTTTTGATCATCATAAAACTGATGGAATACCTGGATTAATTACTGTCCTAGGGGTTAAGTACACCACTGCCAGACTGATGGCTGAAAAAGCAGTTGATTTAGCTCTCCAAAAACTTGGAATTACCTCTGTCCCTTGCCAGACAAATAAGTTGGCATTAGAGGGTGGTAACATAGACTCATTTACTGAGCTACTATCTCTAGTAATGCATGAACAGGGGAATCAGCTATCTCCTCATATCATTGAAAACCTTGTACATAATTATGGTTCTCGGTATATGGACGTTCTTCGATATGTTGAAACCGACATAACTTGTGCCCAGCAGATCTGCAAAGATTCACCTGTCATTGAAGCTGCGATAATCCATGCGGTTCGGGAAGAGATGGCCCAAACCCTTGCAGATGTGGTCTTGCGAAGAACGGAGCTTGGGTCAGCCGGGCTTCCTGAAAGAGCATGCCTGGAAAAGTGCGCGCATATAATGGGCGCAGAGTTAGGATGGGATGAGGGTCGCCAGAAACAAGAGATTGAAACTGTACTGGAATTATCACCAAAGTTTCTTGCTGGAACCGTTCATTGACCTTAAATAACTATTCAAGGCTCGAATTACATTTTTATGTCTGATCAACCCTGGCAGTTAGCCAAATTCCGCCAATCATTAAAAAAACAGCAAAAACTTCAAGCTTTACTCAAATTTCTTGGAAATGATCAGGATCAAACATATCTCCTGTTAACTTATGGAGATAATGATGGTGCCTTGAACTGGCATTTTCGTTCCCATGGTGGTTGCTGGTTCTGGGGGGATTTGGACCAGGAAAACCTGGATCAAATAGCTAATCTGCTCAATGAGCCTGTACTTCATTTAAAAGAAGATGATTTACCTTTCCCAGATGTTTACTTTGATTATGTGATATCGATTGACGTTCTTGAACATCTTGATCAAGACCAATACATATTACGAGAAATATTTCGAATCTTGAAACCAGGGGGAAAGATTATAATCACTGTTCCGAATGGTGACCCAAATTTGCTGGCAAACAAAATTAAGTGGAGTGTAGGAATGACTCCAGAAGTATACGGACACACACGGGCTGGTTACACGCTCGAGGAGCTCCAGAATTCTGTTTCACTTGCAGGGTTTTGCCCCATTGGTGAAGGTGGCTATTCACGTTTCTTTACAGAAATTGTTGAACTGTTAATAAATTTCAGTTACACCCGTCTTTTGTCGAAGAAGAATGATCTTTCACCCGGAAAAATTGCCCCTACCTCCAAAGATGAATTAAAACAACATGGTCTAGCATTTCGTCTGTATTCATTGGTTTATCCTATCTTATGGATGGTTAGCAGATTGGATTTCGTCCTTCCCTCAAAGACGAACAATGCGGTAATCGTAGCGGCAACCAAACCTGATGGGCGAGTGTGATCCTATGAAAGTACTGATTACAGGTGGTGGCGGGTTTATTGGCAGTCACCTGATTGAAAGCCAATTAGGACAAGGGAACTTTGTCCGAACGATAGATCTTCAATTTGAGAGATTATTGGACATTAAAAATCACCAGAATCTTGAATTAATTGAAGGAGATTTGACTCATCAAGACCAAATTGATTTAATTACCAAAGGGATAGATGTGGTTTACCACCTGGCAAGCGCTCATCTAGATGTGAGATTATCCAAAGAGCATTACCAACGTGTGAACGTGAGTGCCTCCCTAAACTTGGTTGAATCTGCACATATTCATGGTGTTAAACGCTTTGTGCATTGCAGCAGTGTTGGAGTAATCGGTGATGTTATCCATCCGCCAGCCGATGAGACTACTGAATGCCGGCCAACCAATATATACGAACAGACAAAGCTTGAGGGAGAGCGGGCAGTTCTTGATTACGGGCAAAAAAAGGGGTTTTGTGTTGTTGTGGCGCGGCCTGCCTGGGTTTATGGCCCACGTTGCCCCCGTACAGAGAAGCTGTTGAGAACAATCGCTAGGGGACGCTTCGTAATTTTTGGTAGCGGTGGGAATCTCAGGCACCCCGTTTACATCGCCGATGCAGTGCGTGGTTTAGAATTATGTGCTCAGAAAGAAGAAATTTGTGGCCAAATATACATTGTGGCTGGTGGAACGCCAGTGACTATTAATGAGCTTGTAAAGATAATAAGTGAAGAAGTGGGTAGGAAAACATCATTTATACAGTTGCCAGTAAATGCAGGTCTATTAATCAGTATGTTGATGGAAAAAGCTTTCCTTCCTTTTGGCAGACAGCCACCTTTTTCTCGAAGAAGTATGGATTTCTTTCTTAAGAATAATGCTTATCACATTGGCAAATCTAAATTAGAGTTGGATTATTATCCACAAGTTGACTTGGTCACCGGGATCAAGAAAACGATCGAATGGAATAAACGACGTACTTTTGCGAATCCATAACTGGAGATGATCAGTTGGAACAAACTGGACAATCACAATTGAATTCTATATATGAATATTGGAACAAGCACACTCTCGGGTTTCAATATGTAATCGACCCATCCATTCAGGTTGGCAGCCCCGAATTCTTCGACCATATCCAACCATGGATGAACCCCTATAAGTTTCCCTGGATCATGGAGCGTATTGAGCGCGAAGCAGCCATCCTTAAGGGGAAACATCTCCTTGAGATTGGATGTGGAATGGGGTACGATAGCCTGGAATTCTTAAAACGGGGAGTGCGGGTAACTGCCACGGATTTAACACCTAATGCGGTCGAATTAACCCGAAAGCACTTCCAAATAAAAGGTGTACACGCTGAAGATATACGCACTGCGAATGCTTTGGATTTACCCTTCGTGGACAATACCTTTGACGCGGTTTGGGCAAATGGAGTTCTGCATGCCACTGGTGATACTGAGAAGGCTATTCAAGAAGCTAGACGGGTTGTAAAGCCAGGTGGACGGGTGATCATATCGCATTTCTATCGAAAACCTTCATGGATGTACCTACTTAACCATCTTGGTCGCGAAAATATCGAATTCAAAGAGCAGGACCCCCCTGTAAATGAGTTTTATACAGAACAAGAAATACTGGCTATGTTCAAGGGATATGAGATCGTAGAAGCTGTTGAAGATCACTACCGCGCTCTTCCTATCATGCGTCATGGATTGAAGGCTGGTTTGTATAAATATGGTTTCAAGCCACTCTATAATCTCATGCCACAGAAATTGGCTAAGAAATTTGCTTATAAATTGTCAATCACGGCAGTGAAAAACTGATGTGTGGGATTTGTGGTAAGTTCAGTCTCAAAGGTGTCACTCAAGAGGACATACGTCCAATGCTTGATGTTTTAGCGCATCGGGGACCGGATGATGAGGGGATTTATGTAAAAGCCAAGATTGGACTGGGGAATACCCGCTTGAGTGTCATCGACTTATCTGGTGGTCATCAACCAATATCCAACGAAGATGGATCAATTTGGATTGTTTATAACGGTGAGATCTATAATC
>JACUUU010000147.1 GCA_014859065.1 Anaerolineales bacterium | reverse complement strand
AACGCAGCATGGAGGCACTTATGGATCAGGCAATTATTAAATCAGACCGTTTGTCGGTCTATTACGGACGCCAACGCGGCGTCCATAATCTGGATATGCAGGTTGTGCCAGGTGAAGTATATGGTTTCTTAGGACCTAACGGGGCTGGTAAGACCACTACCATCCGCGTTTTGATGGACATCATCCGCCCGACTGCTGGTAGAGCAAGCGTCTTTGGCCTGGACTGCCAGAAAGACGGCGTGCGGATCCGCCATAGGGTTGGTTATTTGCCCGGTGAACTCAACTTGTATGCACATATGCGCGCAGACCAGTATCTGAAGATGGTGGCTGCGGTGCGTGGAAATTCTGTAGAAACAACCTACTACGATAATCTTTGTTCCCAGCTTGACCTGGATACACGGCGCCAAATGCAGACCTATTCCCATGGCAACAAGCAGAAAGTGGGGTTGGTGGCTGCCTTCATGGGCAAACCTGATCTACTCATCCTGGATGAGCCCACCTCCGGACTCGATCCATTGGCGCAGCAAACGGTGTTAGAGTTGGTGCGTCAGGCGCGTTCTGAAGGTAGGACGGTGTTCTTTTCTTCCCACAACCTGTCTGAGGTGCAGGCAGTGTGTGATCGGGTGGGGATTATCCGTGACGGGCAGCTGGTGGCTGCGGAACAGGTTGAAAACCTGACCCGCAAGCAGTTCCACCGTTTACGCTTGACCCTTGAGCAAAACCCACCGAATGAGGCTTTCGATCTCCCCGGTGTCAGCCTGATCAGCCGAGAGGATAAAACATTTACCCTGGAAATCACTGATAACCTGAACGAGACATTAGCCAGGAGTGTAAACTACCAGGTGCTAGACCTGGAAACGCAGCCGGTGACCCTGGAAGAGGTCTTTATGGCATATTACGGCGAAGGTCGGAGGAACGAAGATGTATAAATTGATACCGCATGAAATCAAAATCCGCCGCGGGGCAATCATCGGTTGGACGATTGGATTGGCAGCCTTTATCCTGTTGTATGTCACTGTCTACCCCACGCTTCCAGCCGAATACTATGAGATACCCATTGAAGAAATCGAGTTTTATCGGGCAATCGGCGTGACGAGTATGGCGACCTTCGAAGGGTATTTGTTGTCTATCGTGTTTAATATACTGCCGCTCTTAGCGGGTATATTTGGGATAACGCTCGGGGTTGGTGTGCTGGCTGGGGAAGAGGACAGCGGCACACTGGAGTTACTGGCAGCATTGCCCTTATCGCGTGTCCAGCTGGTATTGGCAAAAGTTGTCGCGTTAGCAATCACGGTCTTCCTGGTTATGCTGATTGTGGGATTGATCGTAATGGGTGTTTTCATGGCTATCCAGGACCAAATTGAGACGACTGTGACCGCTACCGACATGTTCATGGTCACTCTCATCCATTGGTTGATAACCTTTGTTTTTGCTACAATAGGCCTTTTCGTAGGTGCATATCTACCCAACCGCCGGGCTAGTCTGTCTGTCTCGTTTGTGCTCCTGGTGATTGCCTTCTTCGGCAACAACCTGGCAGGCATGACCCCCAGCCTGGAACCATTCCAACCGCTGACGCCAAGTTATTATTTCGACAACATCGTCAGGATATTAGTAGGAGAAAATGCCTGGGGCGATGTGCTGGTGCTGCTGGCTATGGCGGTAGGTTTCCTGCTTCTGGCGCTAATCAGTTTCCAAAAGCGCAACCTGACGGTAGGCGCTTGGCCCTGGCAACGAGGGAAGGTGCCAACGAGCTGATCATCTCTGGCTCCCTAATGTGGGCAAGGGCTGGCAGAATGCCTGTTTGACCAGGATTATACAGTCAACTTTTATGCCTGGCTTATACCCGTTTGTTCCAAGAATCACGCCGGAGGTCACATCAGCGAGCGGTTCGCTGCAAAAAGTGCTTGGAGAAATATATTTGGATCTTGGTTATCGAACAAACCACCTGGTACTTATTAGTATAGCGAGTGTCCTTGCAGCCTGGTTGAGTGTCAGCTTTATCTTTATATAGTACAATTTGTTAGAAATCTCAGGTGGCATCCTCACCATAAGGGATGCCACAATCATGACTTGCGGAATCTCAGCAGAGTAGGGACAACAAGCAGAAGCAGAAGAGAGGTAGCGTCTGAGCTATAGAAAAGGAGTTTTCTGATGCTGGTGGTGGACATATTCTCGGGGGGATGGTGGTGTACTGCCGGAGTGAGCACAACAAGAAAATCGTCAGTAAGGCTGGTGAACCCTATAAGAAGGTTTCACCGGAGAACAATTCGCTCAGAGCAGAAAAACTTTAAGGACCATTGGAAAGATCAGACGATCTGATATAGAAAACGATTTAATGGAGGAATGGACAATGCTTGAGACCTTTGATCTGATTGTCATCGGCACTGGAGCGGGCGGAGCAACAGCCGCTTACCGCTGTCGTGAGAGCGGTTGGCGTGTGGCGGTGGTTGACGAGCTGCCTTACGGCGGCACGTGCGCCTTACGCGGCTGTGATCCGAAGAAGGTGCTTGTGGGCGCAGCTGAACTTGTAGACTGGCAGCGTCGGATGTCAGTCAATGGAGTAGAGGGATCGCTGAGCATAGATTGGTCAGCACTCATGCGCTTCAAGCGCACGTTCACAGAGCCGGTGCCGGCAAACCGGGAGGAGTCTTTCACCAAGGCGGGTATTACGACCCTGCACGGCACGGCTTGCTTCACTGCACCAGATTCTCTGGTTGTAAACGGGGTTGAGTTTAGCGCCCATCACTTCCTGCTGGCGGTTGGATCCCAACCGCGGTCTCTGGATATCCCCGGTGCTGAAGCTCTTCTTACGAGCGCGGATTTTCTCGACCTCCAGAGACTTCCAAGACGGATAGCTTTTGTTGGTGGTGGATATATCAGCTTCGAGTTCGCGCACCTGGCGCGCCGCGCTGGGGCAGAGGTCACCATCATCGGGCGCGGGAGACCACTTCGCCTGTTCGATCATGATCTCGTAGATCATCTGGTTCAGCACACCCGCAATCTCGGTATCGTGGTGAAGGATGGAAGGGAGGTGACGGCTGTCGAGACTAAACCTGATGGGGTGTTGGTGCTGCAGATGGACAACGGTGAAACAGTTACAGCGGATATCGCAGTACATGGCGCTGGTCGTGTACCAGCGACAGCTGGTATGGGGTTAGATGTAGCGGAAATTGATACCGAACCTAACGGCTCTATTCGGGTAAACGAGTACTTGCGCAGCCCCTCAAACCGGCGAGTGTACGCTGCGGGTGATGCTGCTGAACCTCCCGGATCAGCAGCGCTGACCCCGGTAGGTGGGTATGAAAGTCGGATTGTTGCCGCTAATCTGTTGGGCGGTGACCACCTCATCCCGGATTATCGCGGGATTCCAAGTGTTGTTTTCACCATTCCGCCGCTTGTGCGGGTTGGTCTTAGCGAGCAGGAAGCCCGCGCTGAAGGGCTGGATATCGAAGTGAAGCAGAGTGAAACATCGGGCTGGTACTCGAACCTCCGGGTGAACGAGACCTGTGCCATGTTTAAGACACTGGTTGAGCGTGAGACCGATCAGATTATTGGCGCTCATATAATCGGACTCCACGCGGAGGAGCTGATCAATCTTTTTGGTTTTGCGATTCGGCAAGGGCTTCCCGCTTCTGCCATGCGCCAGCAGCTCTATGCTTATCCTACAGTGGGTTCAGAAGCAGCTTACATGTTGTAAAATTACAAGAGATCACTTCTCAGGCAGTTGATGAACAATGAGATGGAGCCCCCACCCCAGCCTTCCCCCATTTCGCAAACTGCGCTTATGAGGTAGGTGCGCCCTCACCCCAGCCCTCCCCCATTTCGCAAACTGCGCTCATGGGGGAGGGGGCATACCAGTGCAATTTTGATTAACTGTGCTCGCGGCGTAAATGCGCCCCCACCCCAGCCCTCCCCCATTTCGCAAACAGCGCTTATGGGGGAGGGGGTAGGCAGGGCAATTTTGGCTAACTACGGTCGTGGGGTAAATACGCCCCCACCCCAGCCTTCCCCCATTTCGCGAACAGCGCTTATGGGGGAGGTGCGCCTCCACCCAGCCCTCCACCATTTCGCAAACTGCGCTCATGGGGGAGGTGCGCCTCCACCCAGCCCTCCACCATTTCGCGAACAGCGCTTATGGAGGAGGGGGCATACCAGTGCAATTTTGATTAACTGTGCTCGCGGCGTAAATGCGCCCCCACCCCAGCCCTCCCCCATTTCGCAAACTGCGCTCATGGTGGAGGGGGATGGCAGAGGGCGGCTATGATTTTCTCGATGACCGATTCAATATTTGATTCGATTTGGTCGTTGGTAAAGCGAAGAATTTTGTAACCTTTATTCTCAACCAACCACTTAGATCGTTCTAAATCATAATCAATTTGAGATTGATGGACACCACCATCAACCTCTATAGCCAGTTTCGCTTTTGCGCAGAAAAAATCGATGATAAATGGACCCACCGGGTGCTGTTTTCTAAAATGAGCGCCACAGATTTGACCATTCCGAAGATTGGACCACAATTTTTTCTCAGCTGGTGTCATGTCTTTGCGTAATTCTCTGGCTCGTTCTTGTATCGGTCGCGCAGCTCTCCACCTTATTCTGCCAGACTTCATCTTCAACTCCCGACCTTCTAAGAATAATCAAGCTTCTTCAGTCTAAAATCCCATCTCTTGCATTACAGGTCGAATACATGCCTTTATCTCCATCACCTGGAATATGAGTTCCATGCTTGCTTCATATTCCTCCCCCAGCGAAGCGGGGGGAGGGCAGGGTGGGGGGCTGTTATCACATCATCAATTTCGCAACTCAAGTCTAAGGCATTTATTTATACCAGTCAACAAATTATGATCTCAAGAATTTGATCATGTTTAACGACTAAAATAGACTAAAATCATTTATGAATATGGAGGACTGCGTGGCATCGTCGTTTGAGCTAACTATTTGATCGGCTAATATTCCCAACCTCATTTGATTGATCGAAAATTATGGAACTCTAATAATTTTATGCCTGTTAAAATCCATAGAATTCAGTATATGAAGCTCCATATCCCAGGAATAGCGCTATGAAAACAAACCATCTACATCACAAGGCTACCAATTATCTCGAAACTTTATGCCACGCCATCACCGAACGCTCAGTGGGAAGTGAGGGCAACCGCCAGGCAACAAGGTTTTTCGAAAGCCAGATCTCGTCGTTCGGTTGGGAGACGGAAACCAGCGAATTTGAAGCCATGGATTGGCAGGAAGGGGGAGCGACTTTGCAGGCCGGGGGAGAGAGCTTCACGGTGCTGGTCAGTCCCTACTCGTTGGGATGTGATCTGAAAGCCAGGCTGGTAAACGCCTCCAGCGTTGAAGAGCTTGAACAGGTGGAGGCAGGTGGGAAAATCCTGCTCCTGCATGGAGAAATTGCCAAAGAACAGTTGATGCCGAAGAATTTCGTTTTCTATAATCCTGAAGAGCACCAACGCATCATCGCCCTGCTGGAGGAGGAGCAGCCGGCAGCCATTATCAGCGCCACCGGCAGGAACCCATCTCTGGCAGGCGGTGTTTACCCCTTCCCGCTGATCGAAGATGGAGATTTTGATATCCCCTCGGTGTATATGACTGAAGAACAGGGACAAAGGTTGCTGGCATACACCGGCGAAGCAGTAACATTGATGTCCATATCCAGGAGTGTGCCGGCTAAAGGGTATAACGTGATTGCAAGAAAAGGGGGAGAATCAGGAAAACGGATCGTTATAACTGCCCATATCGATGCCAAGAGAGGCACCCCGGGAGCGATAGACAATGCCAGTGGGGTGGTGATCTTGCTGCTGCTGGCAGAACTGCTAACGGATTATCAAGGTGAGCGGATGCTGGAGTTGGTGGCACTGAATGGGGAGGACTACTATGCAGCTTCGGGACAGATGCTCTACCTGCAGCACAATCAGGGTCGCTTTGGGGATATGCTGCTTAACATCAACATCGATGGAGCTGGATATACCCAGGGCAAGACAGCGCTTTCGTTTTTTGATTTGCCTGAGGAGCTGCTAAATAAGGCAAAGGCAACCGTGGGTAAATTTGAAGGTCTTGTCGAAGGAGAGCAGTGGTTCCAGGGAGATCACAGCATTTTTATTCAGAACGGTTGCCCGGCGATAGCAGTCACCTCGCAGTGGTTCCTGGAGAACATCGCCAATCAGGAGATCACCCATACCCCTAAAGATAATCTCGAGATCGTGCAGCCTGGCAAATTGGTCGAGGTCGCCAAGGGGTTGGAGTGGTTCATAAAGAGTGAATGATGGATAAGAGGCTGGGAGATCGCAAATTGTGAGAAGTTCTAAGATTGTTTTTGAAGGATAAAAGGGAGAACCATGCAAGATCAAGATGTCCTGGACTGGCTTCTGGAGCGGGATGAAGACAACCCGAGCGTGCGATACTTTACGCTCACCGATCTGCTGGATAAGCCGGCGGATGATCCACAGGTGGTAGACGCACGGGAAAAGGTGATGGTTAGCGGCCCAGTGCCGTCCATCCTCGACGCACAGTCTCCAGAAGGCTATTGGGCTAAACCAGGCAGCGGCTACAGCCCCAAATATCGAGCCACCTCCTGGCAAATATTATTCCTGGCTGAGTTAGGCGCCGACCCAACTGATGAGCGGGTGCGAAGGGGGTGTGAGTATCTGCTGAGCCACAGTATCACCAGTGATGGGGCTTTTGGCGTTTACCGGGACCTGTCTCCTAGAGGTGCATTACACTGCTTGAATGGAAACCTGCTCTACGCCCTGGGGCGATTGGGCTGGAGCGATGATCCGCGTCTGCATAAGGCACTTGTCTGGCAGGCTGGCGCCGTCTTGGGTGAAGGCCATATCCAGTATTACCAATCGGGCACCAGTGGACCAGCCTTTGCCTGCGGTGTTAACCTTGGGCAGCCTTGCGCCTGGTGTGCTAATAAAGCCCTGCGAGCCATGCTGGGGATGCCAGCATCCCTACGCACACCGGAAGTCGAACGCGCCATCCAGGTGGGGGTTGATTTTCTGTTCAGCCGTGATCCAGCAGTAGCGGATTACCCGTATAGCGGGAAGGTGAGTCCAGCCTGGTTTAAGTTCGGCTTCCCGTTGAGCTATTGGAGCGATGTGCTGGAGACAGTGGACTTGCTGGTAAAAGCCGGTTATGGAGACGATCCAAGATTAGGAAACGCGCTCGATTTCATCCTGAGTAAGCAGGACAAGCAGGGGCGCTGGTATATGAGGAACTCGCTCAACGGGAAGATGTGGGCTGACATCGAGCGTAGAGGCAAGCCGAGCAAGTGGGTGACATTGCGCGCGCTACGGGTATTGAAAGAAATATCCACACTGCCCGGTGTCAGATAGTGTTCTATGGCCATGCAGGGACAAGCTACAGGTTCTTTGAGAGAGATCGTCTAGACTCCAATCATCACTGGTTAGAAGATCTGGTTTGAGAACGTACATAAGCGTTCATAAGAGAAGATCTGCTCAAGCTCTGAGGATGAGTTCGAGCAACCAATAAGTATGTGGCTCCTTTCGGTAAGACAAAGATGGATGATATCAGTACGACCGAGCTATTAATTAAGTAGAACAGAATGCCAATAGTAAATCTAAGGCGAGCGTTACCCCGAAAATTATCTTTATTGTCTGCCGGAGAAAGGAAAACAAAATGGCCTATTCAAAACGATCAGCCATACCTGATCCTGTTTTGGATTAAAGCTTATATTGACCAGGTAAAAAATGAACCACATCCTTATTCAAGTTCGCCAGGAATTAATCCACAGTGCTGACGAAAAAACTAAACAAAATGGGCTAAAGTTCTTTAAGGAAGATGTGAAACTGTATGGAGTTAAAACCGCCATAGTAACTTCAATCAGCAAGAAGAGTTTTGAAACCATTAAAGAAAAAGATAAAGGCGAGATCTTAAACCTGTGTGAAGAATTATGGAAGTCTGGATACCTGGAAGAGTCGTTCATCGCCTGCAACTGGTCCTACTTTATCCATAAACAGTATGAAGAAGGGGATTTGGTAGTGTTCAGGAATTGGCTGCAGAGATATGTGAGCAACTGGGCGGCATGTGATACGCTGTGCAACCATACCATCGGGACATATCTGGAAATGTACCCGCATAAGGTGGCGGAATTGAAGGAGTGGGCTCGATCTGAAAATCGGTGGGTTAGACGGGGATCGGCTGTTTCGTTGATCATCCCTGCCAGAAAAGGGAATTTC